>JBJEDO010000148.1:0-36426 GCA_051872155.1 Candidatus Limisoma sp. | reverse complement strand
TACGAATTGTTTTACATCATTCAAAATTATAACAATTATTTTTTCAAAAAGTTTTAATCAAAATTATGACGTGACCCCTGAGAGTCGCAAAACTTTCAGGGGTCACACACTTTAATACTAATGGATCAACTATTTCTCCCAGTGAATTTTCACTTTGTTGAGGTCGCGTGAGTTCGGGGCTATTGCCAGTTCGAAGTCGCCGCTTTCCCAATCGTATTTCAAATCGCTGTTGTAGAATTTGAGTTGCTCGGTAGTTACGGTGAACGAAACGGTCTTGGTTTCGCCCGGCTTGAATTCGAGTTTTTCAAAGCCTTTCAATTCCAAAATCGGTCTCGACGTCGAGGCAATCAAGTCGGTGACATAGAGTTGCACGATTTCTTTACCCGAGCGCTCGCCTTGGTTAGTCACGTCGATACTTACCACGATGGCGTCGTTTTCGCCTTTCGCCGACGTTTTGTCGACGCGGATGTTGCTATAAGCGTAGGTGTTATAGCTCAGTCCGTAACCGAAGGGATAGAGTGGGGTGTTGTTTTCGAGCGGGATGTCGATATATTTGCTGACAGCGCCGACATCCGTGTATTCGCCAATTGCTCTTCCGGTGTGCAGGTGGTTGTAGTGGATGGGCACCTGACCTTTGTAGCGCGGGAATGTTGTCGTAAGTTTTGCCGAAGGATTGACTTTTCCGGTAAGCACGTCGGCAATGCCGTCGGCAGCCGAAGTGCCGCCATGCCAAGCCTCTACGATTGCCGGGAAGGTGGCATCTTCGTCGGTAAGCACGAGCGGACGTCCGCTCATTACGAGCACAACTACGGGCTTTCCGGTGGCTTTCAGTGCTTTAAGCAATGCTTTTTGGCTGGGTGGCAAGCCGATGTCGACACGCGAGTTTACTTCGCCTGACCAGCCCGACGGCTCGCCGACGCATGCCACAACAACGTCGGCATCTTGCGCCGATGCCACAGCCTCGGCAATCATCGCTGCCGATTGCTCGGTGCCGTCGACGTTGTAGTAGTCGCCGTAGCCTTCGGTGTCGAGGCAACCTTGTGCGTAAGTCACCGTGCATCCGTCGCCGACAGCACGGCGGAGTGCTTCAGCCACGCTGACCGACTTGCGTCCGTCGGGTATGGCGCTCCATGTGCCGAAAAGTTGTTCGGGCGTTCTGCCAATCGGACCAACCACGGCGATGCGTCTGTGCTTGTCGCTAAGCGGAAGGAGTCCGCCGTCGTTTTTAAGCAGCACGATGCTTTCGCCTGCCATTCGGCGTGCCACAGCCACGTGTTCGTCGCAGAGGAAGCATGCTTGGCGCGCAGGGTCGCTTTTTTGCTTGACATAACGATACGGGTCATCGAAAAGTCCAAGGCGGTATTTCGCTTCGAGAATGCGGCGTGCCGACCGGTCAATCATATCCATCGTTATCTTTTTCTCTTCGAGTAACTTAGCCAAATACTTGGTGTAGTAGCTTGACCCCAAATCCATATCCAGTCCGGCGGAAATAGCCAATTGTGCGGCTCCTTCCGAGTCGGATGCTCGGTGGGCTGCTATTTCGGCAATGCTGGCAGCGTCCGACACCACGAAGCCTTTGAAACCCCATTGGCGGCGCAGCACTTCGTCGAGCAGGTAGCTGTTGCCCGTAGCCGGGACACCGTCGACGACGTTGAACGACGACATACCCGTTGCGCATCCGGCTTCTACGGCTGCCTTGTAGGGCGGCAGATAGAAGTTGTGCATATACCAACGGCTCATGTCGACCGTATTGTAGTCGCGACCGCCTTCTGCCGCTCCGTAGAGGGCATAATGCTTGAAGCAAGCCTGAAGGGTGGTGTCGCTGCTTAGGTCGTCGCCTTGATAGCCGTGAACCATTGCGCGTGCGATGCAGCTGCCCAGGTACGGGTCTTCGCCTGCGCCTTCAGCGATGCGTCCCCAGCGCGGGTCGCGAGCAATGTCGACCATTGGCGACCACGTCCAGCAGAGCCCGTAGGCGCATGCCTCTTTCGCCGCAATTTGTGCCGTGCGTTCTATCAGAGGTATGTTCCAACTCGTTGACATTGCCAACGGTATGGGAAATGTTGTGCTGAAGCCGTGGATGACGTCGAAACCGAAGAGAATAGGTATATGCAAACGCGACTTTTCGACGGCTATGCGTTGCAGTTCCATGTCGGCTCCGCCGCACGCACTGATATAGCCTTTTGCGGCGGCTTCTTCAAGACCGAAACTGCTATTGACTACAATAGTGCAGCCGGCAGCGCCAAGATTCAACTGACCAATCTTCTCTTCGACGGTCATCTTCGCCATCAGGTCGTCGACGAACCGATTCATTTTGGCTTCGTCGACTTGTGCGAACGCCGACAGTGCGGTTGCACCGACTGCGGCGACGACCGTCAGGCATCTTCTCAAATGTTTGCTATAGTTCGTTGTCATTTGTCGAAATGCTTATTTCATATCAATTTCGCTACTTAAATGAATTGCTGCGGTATTGCTTCCCGCTTCGATAACGTAACGGCACGGGTCGAAACGCCAGCCGCCGCGGGTTATGTCGTAGAACGAGAACGCATCGCTGTCGAGCGTGAGCGTTACGCGACGCGATTCGCCGCTCTTCAGCCACACTTTTTCGAATGCTTTAAGTTCGTGTTGCGGACGTGCTACGGCAGGATTTACCGGTTTTACGTAGATTTGTACGACTTCCGCGCCCTCGCGTTTACCCGTGTTGGTCAACGTCAGCGAGCATTCCACCTTGTTGTCGGCTGTGCGGCTAACTTTCATATCGCTATAGGCGAACGTGGTGTAGCTCAAGCCGTGGCCGAAGGGATACATTACGGCTTGGGGGTTGCGGTCGAAGTAGCGATAGCCCACGTTGAGGCTGTCGGTATAGAGCACGTGGTCGAGGTCTTGGTGGGCCTTGGTCGACGGGTAGTCGTTGAGCGTTTTTGCCCAAGTGAAGGGGAGGCGTCCCGACGGGTTAACTACACCGGTTAGCACGTTAGCGACAGCACGACCGGCTTCCATACCGGGATACCATGCTTCGACGATTGAGTTGGCGTGCGGCTCAACGCTGCCGAGTTCGAGCGGCGAACCGTTGAGGAGCACGAGGCTGACGTTTTTGTTGCATTGCGAAAGATTTTCGACGAGCGCAGCCTGTGCTTTGGGCAGTTCGAGGCTCTGACGGTCGCGTCCTTCAGTGTCGATACTGTGGTCAATTCCGCCAACAACAATCACAGCATCGGCTTTCTTGGCAGCCTTGCGAATGCGTGCCATTTGTTTTGCCGATGCGTCGCTGTCGGGCGATTCGATTTCGATACGAATTGCGGCATCGCCTTCGCCACGAGTGTAGATTACGCACAAGTGGAAGGGTGAGCCTTTGCGAATTTCGACGTTTGCAGTCACAACGTCGCCGCGATTCGATGGCGAAATGGCGATAGGAGCGCCTGCCCATTCGTTGTTGTAGGCGAGGAGCGAACCGCCGCCGGTTATGAATTTCAGCGTGTATTTGCCGTCTTCTTTAGCGTGAATCCACGTGTCGAAACGCGCTTCGCGGAAGTCTTCCACCTTGATTTCCGGCACCGGCGACTTCATTTCCCACATATAGTCGACATTTTCGACCACTTTAGTAACAACCGGGTCGTTTGAGCCGTGACGATAGTAGCGAGCGTTGACGCCCTGTGTCGTGTCGTTTGCTTTCAATAAATCGTTGGCGATGAGCGAAAAGCCGCCGAGTTCGTCCGACGAAATGTAGGTCACTTTGTCGTTGCCTAACGCTTGACGCAGACCCTCGAGAACGGTTATTTCGTACGGTCCTTGCACCCACGAGCTGCCGCCCATTACCAATAAGCAATGTTTCTTGTCGGCATTCGGTCCGGTGACGAGCACGTTTTTGATTTTCTTAGGATTAAGCGGAAGAGAGTTGTTTTCGTTTTTCAAAAGAACGATACCTTCTTCAGCCACGGTTTGCGCTACTTTGCAGTGCTCTTCGGTTGCGATTTTGCCCTCCGGCAACGATTTGCTTTCGCAGTTGAGGAGTCCTAAGGCATCGTATACGCGAAGAATTCGGCGCACTTTTTCGTCGACTTCAGCCTCGGCAACGCTGCCATCTTTCACGGCGCGGAGCAGAGCCTGAGCGAATCCGCAATGTTCGCCGCCGGGCATCGAAATGTCGAGACCTGCCCAAGCTGCTTTGTGAGTAGAGCGAGTGCCCAACCAGTCGGTCATCACAAATCCGCGGAAACCCCATTGTTGTTTCAGCACGTCGCTAAGCAGATAGCGGTCGTCGCTGACGTAGTTGTAGTTTACGCCGTTGGCAGAGGTCATTACGGTCATTACACCGGCGTCGACAGCCGATTTAAAGCCGGGCAGGTAGATTTCGTGAAGCGTGCGCTCGTCGACCACAGAGAAATAATTGTTGCGATTTTCTTCGCGGTTGTTGCACGCATAGTGTTTGATGCAAGCGGCTACGCCTTGACTCTGGATGCCGCGAACCTGAGCAGCAGCAATACGGCTGTTGAGCAGCGGGTCTTCGGTGTAGTATTCAAAGAAACGTCCGCCGAGCGGGTCGCGCAGAATGTTGCAACCCGGTCCGAGCAGCACGCCGCGACCGCAAGCGCGAGTTTCCTCGCCCTGAACGGCGCCGGCACGCTCAACGAGAGCGGGATTCCATGTAGCGCCGAAGGCAATTCCGACGGGGAATGCCGTAGTGCCGACTTTTGCATTCGGACCGCGCGGACCGTCGCAGCACCCGACTTCCGGGATGGCTAAGCGCTCAAGTCCGGGAAATCCCATCGAACAGCCGTAGCAGAATCGAACCTTTTCCTCAACGGTCATTTGCTTGATGAGGGCATTGATTCGCTCTTCGTTGGCATCGTTGAGACTGCCGACCGCTTGGGCTACGCCCGCGAGCATTGTCAGTCCGATTACTGTTGTGATTATTCGTTTGTACATAATTGAGTTGTTCTGTCGTGTTTATATTGATAAAGAGATTTTGATGTAAATATAGTGATTTGCGGTTAAGAAAGATGCGGCTCTATGGCTTTTTACTGCCATAAAGCCGCATCAACTTCCACTACCTAATCACAATTTTTTACTTCTTAATAACTTTAGCTACTTGCGAGCCGTTGATGCGGATAAGGTAGATACCGCTTGCTTGTCCTGCAAGGTCGATGCAGATAGTGCTTTCGCCGTTGCCCTTAACTGATTGAACGAGAGCGCCTGAGAGGTTGTAAACTTCTACGTTTACAATTGCGTCAGCCTTCACGTTAACAGCGCCGGTAGTAATCGACGGGTAAGCAACTGCAGTGTTAGCCTTGCTATTCATTGCTACGCCTGATTCTTCAGTCAACTTGATTGTGTTGGCGATAACGTCAACAATCACGTAGTAAGAACCTGCTTGAACAGTCCAGATGTTCGGGCTTGCAGTCATTGCGTTCTCAGTTTCGAGAGCGATTGCTGCGCCGTCTTCTGCCGGACCGAATACGTACGGTTCGATAGAAATCCAATCTTCAGCATCTGCGCTGAGCTTGTCAGAGATTACGAATTGCGGTTCGTCGGTGTTGAATGTAATCTTTTCAGTGCTTACATAAGTCTTACCGTAGTCGTTAGAGAGGATTTGAACGCCTTCGTTTGCTGCAAATTCTTTACCTTCAGTAGTACCGATTACGTAAACAGCAACCGGATCCTTCGGAGTAACAGTAAGTTTGCGTTCTGTCAAGTTCATCGAGAATGTGTAGTCACCGCGACGAAGTTGTGCCATATTTTCGCCTGAAACTTGGTAGTCGCCGAGTTGAACAGCTTCGTTGTGAGCAATGTAGTCACCATTGTTGACAGCGCCGAAGCGAGTTGCTGCGATTGCGCTCCATGCGAACGGATCGGCTCCGAGTTTTGTGCTGAAGAAGATGCTGCTGAACGGAGTGTTGCTTTCGTTTTCAACGAGAACGTCACCGGTGTAGGTTACGCCGTCTTCGGTAGTAAGTTCGATACCAACGTTAGGCCATACGGGGAGATGGTTGATTGAACCGTCTTCGTTGCGAGTAGATACGCCACCCATTACATAAAGTTTGGTGTACGGAGTTTTCGATACGAGGAGAGTGCGGTTGGTAAGGTTGACAGTCAAGTCATATTTACCCATCGGGAGCCAGAATTTGTTTTCTTTCGAAGCGAGGAAGTCGCCACATTGCATAACTTCGTCAAGAGTTACGTTAGTGTCGGGAGCCAAAGCACCGAAGCGGCTGCTTGCAATGTCGTCCCAAAGAGTGAAGTGAGTAGCAAGTTTTGTCGAGAAGCCGAAGCTTACTGTCGGGCTTGTTACGTCGTCTTCGAACAATACTGTACCGCAGTAGTTAACGAGGTCGTGAGTGTAGAGTTCCGTACCTTGGTCAGCTGCCCATGCTTGGAACTTCTTGTTGCCTTCAGAGTCGATGTTGCAAGTGTTACCGAGGATGAAAAGTTGTTGGATTTCGCCTTCAGCGGGCATCACAACGATTGTGTTTTTGCTCTTGTCGAGAGTGATGGTGTATTTACCGTTGATAACAGAGAACCAGTCTTCTTTACTTGCGCCGAGAGCACCGAGTTTGTGTTCTTTGCCGAAATAGATAGGATCGAGACCGCCGACAGCGTTACCGAAGCGCAAGTCTTTGATTTGTTCCCACATTGTAGCGTCGCCGCCAAGACCGGTTGTGAATGCGAATGTTGCTTCGCCGCTTTCGTTGTTGAAGTTGCCTGTCATTGTGTAAATGATACCATCTGTAGTGTCCATTGCTGTACCTTGGTTAGCGTCCCAACCTTGACCGTTCACTTGACCCATAACGTAGATAGGCGGGAATTGGTGAGGATTAACCTTGATTACACGAGTCTGGATGTTAACGTTGATTTCGAACGTTCCCGATGGAATGGTAAATGCGTTGGCTGTGCCGTCTGCACCGAGTTCCATCTCAGTTTTCAACACAATGGGAGTGTTAGCCTCTTGAGCGCCGAATTGGTTAGCGGCGATAGAAGCCCAATCGTCGGCTGTTTCAGCAAGTTTTGTCGAGAAAGTGAATGCAGCAGCATCTGCGCCCTTAGCGTCGAATACAATTTCTTTTGTGAAGTTTACACCGTCGCTTGTAAGGAGCTCTTCACCAACGTTAGCTGCGTTTGCTTGGTCTTTAACGCCGTCGCCCATAACGTACACGTGAGTGTATTCGTTTACCGGGGTAACAACAACGGTTTTTGCTTCCATGTTGAGTGTAATGTTATACATACCGGTAGCAATCCAGAAGAAGTTTTCTTTAGAATCAAGCAATTCGCCAACTTCGTGAGTTTGTCCCCAAACGATGTTTGTGTTAGGAACTTTAGCACCGAAGCGATAGTCAGCGATTTGGTCCCAACGAGTGGGGTCTTCAGCAAGTGTCTCTTTTTTACAGAAACCGAAGTGGTGAGTAGGAGCACCTGCGATGTTCCAGAAGTTTACAGAGCAAGTGTAAACCACACCGTCGGTAGTTTCCATCTTGATACCAAGGTCGGGGCGATAACCAATTTGTTTGTCGGGGTCCATAACCTCGCCGTCAAGTCCCATTTCACCGAGAAGCCAGATGGTGGGGAATGTCTGTTCACCCTCTTTAGCGGCTGTGCCGTTTTCGGGGTTCGGCTGTGTCGATCCGGCATTGCGGACGACGTTGCTCACTGTTGTTTGCGCTAATGCAACCAAGCATATGAGTGCGCAAAGTAATGTACTAATTTTTTTCATACACTAAATGGTTTAGTTAATTTAATTGTAGTTTGTATTGTCAAGTTAATCAATATCTTGTAAGGCGCATTTTTGTTCCTTGCGCTTCAATGGTCACGCCTCGGGGCGCTTTGACTTCGCTCACAATCTTTCCGTCGACGAGTCGATGGCTAATGGTGATGGCGCCGCGCGGCGTCGGTAACGAGCCTTCGACGTGTGTGCAGCCAATCATGTGCGGAGTCAACGTGTATTTCAGCTCTTTGCCGCCGACGGGCGCAATGCCGAGCATATGGCGCGTGAGCCATGTTGTCGGACCCGATGCCCAGCCGTGGCAAAGGCTCATGCGCAGACCTTTGTAGCAGTAGGCTCCGCAGTTGGCGTGGATATCGGTTTTGCCTGCGGGTACAATCTCGTCGATGCGCGCCGCATTGGCAACGTCGTTCCAGTTGAGGTCTTCCCAGAACGTGGTAGCGCCGAGTTCGAGCATTTTACCCCAGTATTTTTGCATAATATTTATAGCTTCTTCATATTTGCCGGCTTTGGCAAGTGCTTCGAGCATATAGAAGCCGTAGAAAGTCGAGAAACTGTGCGGACCGCCGTTGAGAATCGACTGAATAGCGGCTGCAGCGTCGTCGGCTGTGCCTGCCAGTACGGCGAGTGCCGCACTTTGCTTGCAGTCGGTCACCGGATATTGCACCTTCGAAAGACGGTTGTACGCGTCTGAGGCTTTACGGTCGAGGTCGGCGTCGCCAAGGGTTTTGGCTATGTCGGAAGCGGCTTTCATCGCCATTGTGCAAAGCGAATGAATTCCGGTAGTGATGTCTTCAGAACATTCCGACGTAGGCCAGTCGAGGAAGCGTACTCCGTCGAGGTGTTCGTGCCCGGTTTCGTCGATAAGGTTGTCGATTTGCGCCACGAGTCCTTTTAAATAAGGTAACTGTTGACGCAGATAGTCTTCATTACGTTGGTAATTATAAAGGTCGCGATGAATGATAATCCACCAAAGAGAGTAGCTGCACATACCGTTCATCCAGCCGGGTAGGGGAGTGTCGTCGCGAGCGAAGTCGAGGCTGCGCATCACTGTCGGGGCGGCGCCAAACACCGTGTTGACCGTCGACACCTCGGGATGCATATCGCCCACCCAGACGAGTCGGTCGCGCTTGATGCCGTCCCAGAGATAGTCTTGCATACATAGTTTTACCGTGTGCGCGCCCACGTTCCAAATGCGGTTGAGAAGTTCGTTGTCGCAGCTGAATGTGCCGACGTAAGGCAATTCGCGATAGCGGCTTTCTGCCACCGCCGCCTTGAGCTTGTATTCAACATTAGTGTCGCAGAGGTCGATTCGCAAGAAGCGGAAACCTGTGTCGCCCACTTTTGTCGAACCGAGCCACGGCGCCATAACGTCGTAGTCGCGCATAGCATGGTCGTTGGTCGCTCCTTGTGTTCCCGCCGTGCTCATAGCTTCGCTTACGCTTTCGCCGAAGCACAGATGGAGTTTCACCGGCTTTTGCTCATCTCTTATACAAGAATAAATTACAACACCGCCGTTCATTTCTTCGCCGAAATCAATAAGCAGAGACGCTTTATGAGTCGAGTCGCTTTTGAGCGTGACACACGTTGTGTCGTATACCGATACCTGCCCGCAGAAAGGTTTCAGTAAGTTGTTCGGTTGTTTTACATATTTTTCTGTGGAGTCGGATAGCCAAACCAGGCGAGTCGGTGTCACTTGGTGTGTGGTAATCTCTGTCGAGACGGTCGCATGGACGATGCTCGGACTAAGGAATGCTGATGCTAAGCATAGCGCAACTGTTCGCAGTGTCTTTTGAGTATTCAAAACGGCTAAAAATTATAGTTTTGGTATTGTATTTTAACGTCCCAAAATTACTCCTAATAATTATCATAGATTTCGTCGTTTGTGCACATTTCTTACATCTTTGGGGCAGCTGTTATCACGATTGTTCCAAATTCTTTTTTGTATGTTTCAAATGCGCAAATACCTATATAATAATGCGATTTTTTTGTTATCTTTGAGTGAAAATTCGAAGCAATGAAAAAGTTTTTTGTCTGTTTTGTAATATGTGTTATTTCTTCGTTGGCGTTTACCTGTGTCGCCGGCAATCCAATCGTACGTACAAGTATAGTTAATTTGCACGTCAATGATATCGCTCAGGACAACCAAGGGCTGATATGGATAGCCACCGCCAAGGGACTATGTCGCTACGACGGCAGTAACTATACCACCTTTCTCCACGATAAGAACGATTCGACGAGCATAGCGTGCGACATCGTCAACGGTTTGTTTTTCGACGGCAAGTCGTTGTGGACGGCGGGTAGCATTGCCGTGTCGCAACTCAATCTCGACACATGGCGCTTTACCAACTATGATATCCCCAATACGAATAATGTCTTTTTCCTTGGATTGTTTAAGTTGAGCAATAAACTATATACATACGGTTTCAATGGAATCTACTTAGTCGACGAGCACGCAAAGCGGCTGAAGACCGTTGTGCTACTCGACGGGCAGGTGGTGCGAAGCCTTGTTGTCGACGACGAAAAGCGCATATGGGTTGCTTGCGACGACAACCTGGCGCTTTGCTTCGACTCGCACTTCCGGTTGCTTCATCGTTTTGTCTTCCTTCCGTCGCGGGCTCTCAACTGCATTTTCATTGCTCCCGAAACTCACGATGTGATGTTCGGCACCGCTCGAGGCACTATGCGTCTCGACCCGGCAACGATGACCCTTACCGATGTCGACGTCGACCCTAAGATTGCAAAATCTCCGATTCGATATCTTTATCCGATTGACGATAAGAAAGCCATTTTTGTCGACAACAACAACGTGACCGAAATTTTCGACTTCAGCAAGTCGGAGTATGTCACTGCTCCATACGACCGCACCGGCGTGCTCCTCGACCGAAAGATGGATATGACTTGCGCACTTCTCGATAGCGACACAAACCTTTGGATTGGCACATTCAATGCCGGCATGAAATTCATTCCGCACCACGAGCCGCTTTTCGGCGCCAATCGCCAGCTGCAAAAAGATTTGCAGAATCGTTTCGTGACGCGTATTTACGACGACGGTCGCGGCTGTTTGTGGATAGGTACACGCTATAACGGCTTTGCATGTTGCTGCAAGGCGAAAGGCACCACCGAATGGTTTAATACGTCGAACACACCCGATTTGCGTCCGCTGGGCAATTTCGTTCAGTCGCTGATTGTCGACAGGGTGGGACATATGTGGATGTGCATAGGAAATACGCTCGCTGTGTTCGACATTACGACATCTACCCCGAAACTCATCCACAAATTCAATAACTTGGGCGACATCGTTACGCTTGTAACCGATGCTTCCGGGCGTATATGGGCGGGCTCATCGACTGAGGGCGTTTTTATCTATCGACCCGACTTCACTCTTGAACACGTCGTCAAACCGACGCGTCTCAAGGTGGCTAACATTACATCCATAATACCTCTATCGGCTAACAAAATGCTTGTTTCGTCGTTCGGCGACAATATCTACACCGTCGACACGCGCACGTTTGCGACACGTACACTCGACAGCCAATTCTCGCGAATGTTTACCGGCGTAATCAATCTGAAAACGTCGTCCGACCAAAAAGAAATCCTTATCGGAACATACGGGAACGGTTTTATGATTTATTCAACAGCCGATAGAACGCTCAAGCACATCGACGCAAGCGACGGGCTGAAAAGCAACGACATCCTGGGTATGCAAGAGGATGCGAACGGCAACTATTGGCTCAGCAGTAGTTACGGAATCTATCGCGTCGACCGCTCTACGAATAAAATAACTACCTATCTATCGGTTGATGGGACAGGCGGTGACCAATTCCACGAAAAGTCGGAATGCACCATCGATGGTCACATCTTCTTCGGCGGAAACCATGGCATTACGGAAATTTCGCCGTCGCATGTCTACAAAAACGAGCGTCGCACGCCTGTGTTGCTTTCCGATTTGCATGTGATGAATCGCAGCATTTCTATCGACAGTCTCAACGGCGACAATCTTATCTTGACCAAGCATATTTCGCGCACGAAAGAAATTACGCTTCGTCACAATCAAAATATGCTGAGTCTCGACTTTATCGGCATCTGCTACGACACGCCGAAAAATCTCGACTATGCTTACCGCTTGGACGGGCTCGACCGCGATTGGAACCATTCGGGTAACATCACGCGCGCAAGTTATTCGAATCTTGGTGCCGGCACTTACCGATTCTTGGTGAAGGTGCGCAACGGCCCAGGCGAATGGGAGCCCGAAATCTGTCTGCTCACTATAACTGTGCAGCGAAGCCCGTGGATGCATCCGATTGCTATCTTTATATATATACTAATAGCAGCGAGTTGCCTGATTGGTATTAATAAGATATTGCTGCGCCGCAAGTTGCGCCGCGAGCGCGCTCTGGTTGCTCAAAACGAAATGCGCCGCGAAAAAGACCTCGCTCAGATGAAGGTGAATTTCTTTACCAACATAAGTCACGAACTGCGCACGCCGCTCACACTCATCTACAACCCCGTGAAGTTGTTGATGAAAGACAAGAGCATTTCCAATCCTGAGAGCGTCAATCTGATTTCGCTCATCAATCGTAATACAGAGCGCTTGTTACGTCTTGTAAATCAGATTCTTGACTATGGCAAGATTAAGAATGACACGCTCGAGCTCAAGGTGTCGCGACACGACTGCATAGCCCAGATTTCCGACATTGTCAGCATCTTCAAATTCTATGCGGCGGAGAAAAACATCGAAATCACTCTCGATTCCGAATTCACAACTTTGACGATTCTTTACGACTACGACAAAATCGATAAAGTGCTTAACAATCTGCTGATTAACGCCATTAAGTATGCTCCAATCGGCGGTCGCGTCACTGTAGAAGTGCGTCTGTCGAAGGATGACGACGGCGGCAACTACCTCCAATTGGCGGTAATCGACGACGGTCAAGGCGTCGACAACGAAGAGCTGCCGAGCATATTCGACCGATTTAAACGCTTGGTTAGCAAGCAGAAATCGCAACCGTCGGGTTACGGCATCGGCTTGAACTATGTGAAACACCTCGTTGAAAACCACAAAGGCACTATCACGGCAAGCAATTTGTCGGGCGGTGGTATGGCGTTCCGCGTTTCGATTCCTATCGACGAAAGCCGTTATGCGCCGAGTGAATTTGCCGACGTTGCCGACGTTGAAAGTCACGAGTCCGCATCAGAGCCCGAAGCAGATATCGAAGTAGAGGAGGACGCTACCCGACGTAAGATTCTCGTGGTAGAGGACAATCCCGACATGGCTGAACTTCTCAAAGATTTGCTTTCGGCGTATGATGTGACCACGGCTGCAGATGGTATGGAGGCGATTGCTCTGCTCAAAAAAGATGAGCCGGATTTGATAGTCTCGGATGTTATGATGCCGCATATGGATGGCTTCGAACTTTGCCGCTCCATCCGCACCGACAAAGAGTTGTGCCACATTCCGATTATCTTGCTCACTGCCAAAACCCTTGACGATGACCGCATCAAGGGATTCAAACTCGGAGCAGACCTATACTTAAGTAAGCCGTTCAACCACGACTTGCTGCTCGCTATGGTCGAGCGATTGCTGACACGCACGGAACGTCGCCACGACGTGATGGCTCGCATTGCAGGAACTGAAGCCACCGACGACGATAGCGACTATCGCGAGCTCAACAGCGACCTTAGTCCGCTCGACAAGCGATTCCTCGAACGTCTTAACGAATACATCGACGAAAATATCTCCGATTGCGAACTCAACGTGAGTCAGCTCGGGCGCGAACTCGGCTTCAGCCGAACCAACTTCTACCGTAAGGTGAAATCGCTCACCGGAATGACGCCTAACGACTTCTTGCGTCTGTTCCGCCTCAATCGTGCCGCCGAGTTGCTCAAGCGTCGCGAATACCAAATCGGCGAGGTCGCTGCTATGACCGGATTCGGCACGCAGTCGCACTTCTCGTCATGCTTCAAAAAGCAGTTCGGCGTTTCGCCTAAAGACTATCTCGCTCAAAGCAAGTAATTTGTACATATTTTACTAATTTGTGCCAATTGTTGTATTTGAAACATTTGCGCAAAAAATCGGAACAACAGAAAAACAGTTGTTAATTATTTTTAGTTTTCTTTGCGGTTGTTAGAATGCCTTAAAATTCAAAAACTAAAAATAATTATGAACTTAATTAAAGCCATCAAGACATCCAATCAGGCGTGGCATCATCTGATGAGGAATTTGGCAATCGCATTGGTGATTGCGTTGGTTCCGCTATCCGTGAGTGCACGCGTTAAAGTGAGCGGTGTTGTAGTCGACGAACACGACCAACCGCTGATTGGTGTAAGTGTGTTTGAGAAGAAAACAAAAGCCGGAACGGCAACCGACATCGACGGACGGTTTACCCTCGATGTTCCCGACCTTAAAACTCAATTGCAGTTTACCTATGTGGGTTATTCGACTGTGACTGCCGAAGCAAAGGCGGGACAGATGCGTATCGTGATGAAAGAAACGACGCAAGACCTCGAAGAAGTGGTCGTTGTTGCCTATGGAAAACAAAAGAAAGTAACCGTTACGGGTGCTGTTGCTGCCATCAGCGACAAGGAACTCCTTAAGAGTTCGGCGCCGAACCTTAGTGCAACTCTTGCCGGTAAATTGCCGGGTTTGACCACAATACAAACATCCGGTGAGCCGGGTCGCGACGATGTGACAATGTATCTTCGCGGTGCGGCAACCACCAACGGTACGTCGCCGCTCATCTTGGTCGACGGTGTGCCTCGTAACACAATTCGCGAAATCGACCCGAACGAAATCCAAACCGTCTCGGTGCTTAAAGACGCCAGCGCAACCGCCGTATTCGGTGTGCGCGGCGCTAACGGTGTTATCCTTATCACCACTAAACGCGGTAGCAGTGGCAAACTTACGGTGACTCCTTCGGTGCAATACAGCATACAGCAATTTGCGCGCACACCTATGCGCGTTCACTCTTGGGACTATGTTCGTCTGCTCAACGAAGCCGCTCTCAACGACGGCGTTGCTCCTGAATTTTCCGACGAAGAGGTTGCAATCTTCGACTCGTGGAAAAACGGCGGTCCCGAAGACTTCGCTACTCGTTACTGGTATCCCGACAACTATTGGCGTGACATTATTTTCAAGAAAAGTTCATATATGGTACGCGGCAACGTGAACGTCAGCGGTGGTACCGACCGACTCCGTTTCTTCGTCAATGCCGGTTATCTTTATCAAGGTGGTATGTATAACACCGAGAGCAAGAGCAAACTCGGCTACGACCCGCAGTCGACCCTCAATCGCTACAATTTCCGCTCGAATATCGACTACGACTTCTCGAGTCGCGTAAAAGCTTCGCTCGACGTTTCGAGCTATATCGAGAAAGTCAACGGAACAAACGGTTTGAAAGACGTAATCTATGCTGATGCACTTTCGGCGCGTCCGACGTCGCCGGGTCCGGTCACCGTTGAAGGTTTCGACGTCTACGACGGTCAGCAGTTCCGTCCCGTGCGTCCCGACCAGGTGTTCCTTTCGTCAATCAACGCAGCACAGCCTGCCTATGGTCACATCAACCGCTCCGGCTATCAACTCGAAACGCGTTCGGGTGTCGACCTTACAGGTAACTTGAATATCGACCTCGGTTTCATCACCGAAGGACTTTCTGCGAAAGGTCAAGTGTCGTTCCAGTCGCGTTCAATCAACAATACGGTTGGTAGCAAGACCTTTACAATCTACAAATATGAGCGCAACGACCCGTCGCACCCCATACCTTACTTCCTCTACGACGGCGACGACGACACCGACGGTCTTCTTTCGATAAGCCGCGGCGTGTCGAGTGGTTGGTTCCTCAACCTGCAAGCGCAAGTCAACTATAATCGCACGTTCGCCGAAAAGCATGCCGTTGGCGCAATGGTTTTGGCACAACGCGACATCAAAGAAGCTCGCGAAGACGAAGGCTATCAAGCAAAATATCTGCCATTCAACGTGATTGGCGTTGCCGGTCGTTTGACCTACGCTTACGATAGCCGTTATCTTGCCGAGTTTAACGCCGGTTACAACGGTTCCGAGCAATTCGCTCCCGACAAGCGTTTCGGTTTCTTCCCGGCATGGTCGCTCGGTTGGGTGACTTCAAACGAAGCCTTTATGAAAGACCAACAAGTGTTGAGCAACCTCAAATTACGCTTCTCTTACGGTAAAGTCGGTAACGACTCGTTCGGCGGCTATCGATTCCTTTACCTTGATAATATAACCACGTCAGGCACGGGTCCTTTGCACGAGAATGTGCCCAGTATCATCGACGGTGTGAAAATCACCGAAGCATATCTCGGTAATCCCGACATCACTTGGGAAACCGCTTGGAAGCAAAACTACGGTATCGACGTAGCCTTCCTTCAAGACATGGTAAGCCTTTCTGTCGATTACTTCCGCGAAAAGCGCAGCAACATCCTTATCAACCGCGGTACCGTACCCGACCTCCAAGGTTTGCAGTCGAGTGCACTTCGCCTTGTCAACATGGGTAAGGTCGACAACGAAGGTTTTGAAATCAGCGCAAATTTCCGCAAAGATTTCGGCAACACGTTCGTGGTTAGCCTCGGTGGAAACATGGCATACACTTCCAATAAGGTGAAATTCATCGACGAAGCTCCTTACGGCGACGATTACGCTTATCAATACCGCAAAACAGGCTTTGCTCTCGGTCAGTGCTGGGGTTACCGCATCGACTACTCTAAAGATATGGAACACGGACGCGACGGCTCCGGCTACTTCTACAGCGACGAGAGCATCGAGAAGAGTGGGCTTACATATAATATAGGTATTCCCAAACCCGGTGATTTTATCTATCAAGACCTTAACGGCGACGGCTTTATCGACGAGCGCGACATGGCTCCTATCGGCTATTCTTCGATGCTCCCGAAAATTACATACGGCGTCAACCTTAATTTAAGTTTCAAAGGAATCGACTTGTCGGTGATGTTCCAAGGTGTAAGCAAATACAGCAAACTCTACAGCGGTTGGGGTATCGACGAATCGGCAGGTCCGAAGTCGTACACCGATATGCACTTCGGCCGTTGGTCGGAAGAGCGATATGCAGCCGGTGAGAAAATCACTTATCCTCGACTCGCCTACAGCGCATCGACATCGCATGTTGCCAACGACTATTTCATCATGGACGCTTCCTACCTTCGTTTGAAAAATATGGAACTCGGCTACACGCTTCCGGCTAAAATCAGCCGCAAAATCGGCGCAAGCGATATCCGCTTCTATGTGTCGGGCGAAAACCTCTACACATGGCAACACTTGAAGACCAAATCGTTCGACCCCGAACAATCAGGTCCGACAAGCTATCCGACAATGCGTACGTATAACTTTGGTGTAAACTTGAATTTCTAACATCTAAACATCTTTTGCAATGAAACTATATAAATTCTTAATACCTGCATGTGTGGCAATGGCATCGCTGTCGCTCTCGTCTTGCAGCGACGAACTCGATGCTACGCCCGACGGTCGTGTGTCGATCGACGACGTGTTTGCCGACCCCGATTTGTGCGCAGCATATTTCAGCAGTTGCTTTGACTACATTCCGCAAAAGTCGGTGTGCTACTTCTGGTTCCAAAACTATCCTTGCGCAATTACCGACGACGGTTGGTCGAACGACGACACCAACGGCCCGATTCTTTGCTACAAAGGTCAAGCAAGTGCAGTCGATTTCCCGCTCGATAAATATTGGACATCGACGTTCGACTGTGAATACTGGAAGCACTACTGGCAACAGATTCGCATCATCAACACCTTCTTGCAACACATCCCGACGGCTACGTTGGCGCGCGAAGAAAACCGCGACATCTGGACCGGTGAGGCTCACTGCCTCCGCGCATTCTTCTATCTTCAGTTGCTTAAGTGGTACGGCGCTCTGCCTATCATCACCGAGCCGCTCGACAACAGCTACGACTATTCGCAAATTCACAAGGCGTCGACTGTCGAAGTGCTCAAATTCATCTGCGACGAATGCGACGAGGCTATGAAGAGCAACATGCCCTGGCACTTGGATAACATCAACCTCAAATATCGTATGACAAAGGCTATTGCGCTCGCAATCAAGTCGGAGGCTTCGCTCTTTGCGGCAAGTCCTCTCTACAACTGCGGCGAAGACCTTTGGCAATGGGCTTACGACATCAACAAGGATGTTTACGTACAACTCTTAAACAATGGTTACGAGCTCTACACAGAGATGCAGACCGACTACTATAACTGCGCTTACGGCGAATATTTTGCAACAGCCAACTCTTGGGGCAGCAACCCGATTGACAAGGAAACAATCTGGCAGTCGGATTTCGGTACTCATCCGTTCTGGTGGGTTTCGGGTACGCCGATTCAAGGTAACTACCTCTCAGGAACAGTGCCCTTGCAAGAACTTGTCGACGCTTACGACATGTTGGCAACCGGTAAGCCTGTTGTCGACATCGAAAAGCCCTACCTTGACGAGTTCCACCTCGAACCTAACTACGTTGAGGGTTCGGGCTACGACCCGCAGAATCCTTACGTAGGACGCGACCCGCGTCTGGCTGCTACGGTGATTTTCAACGGTAGCACGGTTCAAAAGGGTGCAACCGTTCACGAAGTGGAAACATGGGTAGGCGGCAACTGCGGTATCAAAGATAAAGGCGAACGCTTCAGCCACACCGGCTACTATCGTCGCAAATATGCCAACTATCGCAGCGGTAACGACGAAGGTAAGTGGAAATACTATCGTCTCGGTTGCGTGATGCTCAACCTTGCCGAGTGTGCTGCCGAAACAGGCAAAATCAGCGAAGCGATGAACCTCGTCAACCAAATCCGCCATCGTGCCGGATTCGACCCGTCGGTCGATGTTAAGGCAACGACCGTCGACCAAGCGCGTCTGTTGGTACGCCACGAGCGCCGCGTCGAACTCGCTTACGAAGAAAACCGCTACTTCGACCTCCGTCGTTGGACTCCCGAAGACCAAGATTTGATTAGCGAAAAGTATGCAACCGGTATGGAAATCACAAAGACCGGTACGAAACTCTCATATAAGCGTATCCTTGTCGGTACCGACGGTAGCGTGCCCAGCAAATATTCATACCAGGCAAAATGGCACTTCTTCCCGATTCCGGCAGACGAGGTGGCACGTCTGAATGCCCTTACCGGCGATAAATGGCAAAACAAGGGCTGGTAATTCGAAATTTCTATCAACAATAAATGCTAATTCTGAAAATGAAACGCAAACTATCATATATTATGGCAGCCGCTTCGATGTTGGCGACGACAACAGCCTTTGCGGCTGTTGCCGACACCGATTCGGTAACGGAAATTGCCTTTGGACAGAAAATCAAGACGTCGGCAATGGTCGGTTCGCAATCGACCGTTACGAGCGACGTCATCGACCAAACGCGTTCGGTTGGTCTCGACAAGGCGGTGATGGGACACATCGCCGGAACAACTATGACGCAAGGCTCGTCGCTACCGGGTTCGGACCAATGCTCTTGGTACATTCGCGGTCTGGCTTCGACAAATGGTAATGCTGTTCTCTATGTGCTCGACGGAGTTCCCGCTCCGACGCTTAGTCCGAATACTCTCGACCCGTCGACCATCGAGAGTGTAACCGTTCTCAAAGATGCAGCCGCTAAGGCTATTTATGGTCCGCTCGGTGCGCAGGGCGTGGTGCTCATCAACACTCGTCGCGGACACGTAGGAAAAACACACGTCAATGTCAGTCTCAGTTATGGTATCAACGACAAAACTGCCGAGTTTGAGCCGATGAATGCTTATGGCTATGCCATGCTTCGCAATCAAGCACTCGCCAACGACGGCAAAGATGCGCTCTACTCTATCGAACAGCTCGATAATTACAGAGCTTGCTCGAGTTTGAGTAACAATTGGAAGCAAATGTTCATCAAAAACACTACTTCCACGCAACTCTACAACGTAAGCGCTGATGGTGGTACAGACCGCATCCAATTCTACATCAATGCCGGTTTTGCTCACCAAGACGGCTTGTACAAAACCATCGAGAATGAAAAGTACAATCCTAATCCTTACTACAACCGCTTTACTGCCGTTACAAATGTAAAGGTTAAGGTGTTCAAGTATCTCGATGCCGCACTCAACACCAATTTGCGCATCTACCGCAGCAACGGTAGCACCGTCGGCACAGGTACGATTCTTCATCGCATCTTCACAACGCCGGCAACCGTGCCCGGACCGCTCACCGAAGACGGACTCATTCTGACCAACGAAAACTTCCCCAATCCCGTCTACGGTAGCATCAACAAATCGGGTTATGCCAAATCGACCGGCACCGATGTTAATGCCAATTTCCGCCTCGACCTCGATATGGGTTTCCTTACGCAAGGTCTTTCCGCTCATGCCATTGTGGGCTACCATTCTTACTATGTAGGTACAATCAACGGTACAACCGACTATACGCGTTACATCTACGACACGGAAGGCAATCTCGTGCAGTTCGGTGCTAATGCCGACTCGCCGCTGAGCCTTTCCAAGGGTTCGAACACGGTCTATTTTATGAACGCGCAAGCCGCTATCAACTACGACCGCACGTTCTTCGATCGCCTGAGCGTAAATGCCGTGGCAAACTATCTTGCCGAAGACCGCATCTCTACCGGATTCGATTCCAAGAGTGCGCTGCCTTACCGTCGCATCCAGTTCGGCGGTCAACTCCACCTCGGTTGGGACAATCGCTACTTCTTGCAAGGAACCGTTACCGATGCCGGTAGCGAGGAGTTCTGCAAGGGCAATCAATATCACGTTTCGTCGTCGTTTGGCGGCGCATGGGACATCGCTCAAGAGCACTTCATCAATGCCGATTGGCTTAAAACTCTCAAATTGCGTGCAAGCTACGGTACGTTGTGCTACGACAACATCTATTCCATTGGACGTTTGCTCTACAGCAGTGAAATCCGTCAAGTGAACGGCGCCGGACTCGTTAACAGCCTTTACACGGCAGCTCTTATCCAAGAATATCAACTCGGTAATGCCAACATTTCGTGGGAGAAATCTCATCAACAGAACTACGGCATTGACCTCGATCTCGGTTGCGGTTTCAGTGCAGCGTTCGACTATTGGAAAACCGACCAAAAGGGCGTCATTGCTCGCGATAACTCAAAGCCGGGTATGACAGGTATTTCGTCGTCGAATCTTCCTTACGAAAATATTGGTCGTGTAGAAAGCCACGGCTACGATTTGACTCTCTCGTATCGCAAGGCTTTGCGTTGCGGACTCAATCTCGGCGTGACCGGAATCTTGAGTTACAACACCAACTGCGTAAAAGAAATCGGTGAATACGATTTGAGCATCAGCGACTACGCTTACCCGTATCGCACAACCGGCTATCCTATCGGTCAACAATTCGGTTATGTTGTTGACTATAGCAACGGCAACGGCTTCTACAACACACAAGAAGAACTCGACGCCAATCCGCTTACCTACGATGGCGTACGCTCCCCGCGTTTGGGCGACTTAATCTATAAGGATTTGAACGGCGACGGCGTTATCAACGTCAAAGACCAAGCTCCGTTGGAAGGCACTCGCAGCATCCCGACCTACAGCTACAGCCTTAACCTTGAGGCAGAATACAAAGGCTTCGACTTGAGTATGTTCTGGCAAGGCACAGCCGGCCGCAAATCATACTACGGCGGCGTGGGTATCCACGAAGACTACGAGCAAGGCGTGTTCTCGCCGATTCACGAGAAGGCATGGACGGCAGAGCGTTACGCTGCAGGCGAAGAAATCACCTATCCGGCACTCTCTACCGGTGGCGCTCTCAGCCTTGAGCAAAACGACTTCCTCGTGTCGAAAAACGACTATGTACGCTTGAAGAATCTTGTGTTTGGCTACACTCTTCCGCAGACAATCACTCAGAAAATCGGCATTTCGAGCCTCCGCATTTTCTTCTCGGGCGAAAACTTGCTGACGTTCACAAACTTCAAGTTTAAGGATTTCATCGATCCCGAACAGTCGTCGGTAACTGAATACCCCATCTACAAAACATTCAACTTTGGCTTAAACGTAAACTTCTGACATATACAACTATGCTGAATCTTATCAAGAAATCACTACTCATTGCCTCGTGTACTACCGCTATGGCAGTTATGATGGCAAGTTGCACAAATATCGATGAAATCGACGACGGTCGTCTCACCGACAAGGCTGTGTTCGGCAATCCGAAGAAGGTTGCAGGCTACCTTAACTATTGCTATGCCAACCTGACAAGCCGCGGAATGGTGCTCGAAGGTACGACGATGCTCGCATCCTACTGCGACGAGGCTTACGACGTCTACGACCAACTCAACGGTGCTCCCGAGCGCTGGATGGCAGGTCGCATCACTTCGTTCGACAACCCGATTACGAATCCCGGCGGTTGGAGTAACTGCTATGAGGGTATTCGTAAGTGCAATAAATTCCTCGAAAACATCGACGAGGCTGAAACCTACGACGAAGACGAACGCGAGAGTTTCCGCGCTCAGGCTTACGGACTTCGCGCATACTACTACCTTTGCCTCATCAAGAATTATGGCGGTGTGCCGTTGATTCTCAACAGCATCGGTCTCGATATTCCCGCCGACACAAAGCGCGCCACTTTCGCTGAATGTGCTCGTCAAATCATCAGCGACTGCGAGAAAGTGCTTGAGGTGAGCGACGACAACATTCGCCTCACATGGTTCTCCGGAACTTTGGAGGACGATCGTTACCGCTTCAGCAAGGGTATGGCTTGTGCAATCATGTCGGAAGCTGCTCTCTACGCAGCAAGTCCGTTGAACAACGACGGTACGTTTACGTGGGCTGAAGCCGCTGAGGTGACAAAACGCGCGCTCGATCTTTGTCTCGAGCACGGTTATGAACTCTTCAAAACCGCTCCGACCAACAATGCAGCTCTTTCGTGCTACGACCTCTATTTCACGATGCGTTCCGACGTGCAAGGCGTGATTGACAAGGAAACCATTATGGAAGCACCGAACCAGATGACGGTTTGGTCCGATAACGGTCTTCCCTCAATTCTCGGTCAAGTGAAAGCCGGTGCATGCCCGACTCAAGAGCTTATCGACAGCTACGAAACTATCGACGGCAAAATGCCGATTCTCGGTTACGCCGATGCTCAACACCTTGAGCCTATCATCAACCCTGAGGCTACGCTCTACAACGAGCAATCGCCGTACACCAATCGTGACCCGCGTCTCGAATCTACAATTTACCACTATAATTCTTTGTTAGAACCCGGAGGTAAAGTGAAAATAGACACTCGTCCGACGGGTGCCTATGCCCCCTCCGAGTCGTCTATCCGTAACACTCGTACGGGTTACTACCTGCGCAAGTTCTTCGGCTATAAGTCGGACCGTAGCACCAACTTCGACGGCTATTTCAAGATTTTCCGTCTTGCCGAACTCTATCTGAACTATGCCGAAGCTCTCAATGAGGCTTCGCAAGGAAGTACGCCGCAAGCAGCGCTCGACGCTATCAATGCAGTTCGCGACCGTGTCGGTATGCCGGCAATCGAAGCGGGCATCACTACCGACGACTTCCGCACTCGCGTTCGCAACGAGCGCCGCGTCGAGTTGGCATTCGAAGACCATCGCTTCTACGACGTGCGCCGTTGGAACATTCTTAATGAAGACAAAGCTGTGACAGGTATCAGCGTTATCCCCGGCAAACTCGGTCGTGTAACTTACGAGCGCGTTCTCGTCAACGACAGCCGTGTTGCCACTACCGATAAATACTTGCGTCTGCCCATCCCCGGTGATGAGATTAACAAATTGAAAACTCATACCAGTATCGACTTCCAGAATGTCGGTTGGTAATTCGCGGTTAATCAACTATTTACGCAATAATCATTGTTAGTGAATATATATATGGTTTTTTCAAGTAAGTATAAGTTTTATGTGACCGTTCTTATGTCGTTGGCTATGTTAGCGAGTGATTCGTTGGCATATGCCGACGACATTTTTGATTGGGACACCTACAGCGATACGTGGGTGGCGGTCGACGAGTTGCAACGCACCGTTAGCAGTTCCGCTACCGGAATCGTTGAGCCTCGTGCTAACCGCACGGTCGGGATGTTCTACTACATCTGTAACGGACCTCACGGCACGAATGGTCAGCCAATCTACGACATCACAGAAATACTTAAAGCCAATCCGAAAAATCCCGAATGGGGACCGGAAGGTTCTCCGCACTGGTGGGCGAAACCCTGGTTGGGATATTACGTCAATAGCGATGCGTTTGTCTACGACAAGCACTTGCAGATGCTCACCGATGCGGGCATCGATTTCCTGTTTTTCGACGTTACCAATGCATTTACCTACGATAGCGCGGTGCTCGAACTTATGAAAGCCATCGACCGCCGCACGGAGGCGGGCATGAAGTCGCCCAAACTTTGCTACACCGTCAATGCATCGGCTGCTACCGTTGTCAAAAATCTTTGGAATAAATTCTACTCCAAACCGGAGTACGACAAATATTGGTTCTACTACGACGGACGTCCGTTGATGCTCGTCAATAAGAGCGAACTGTCGTCGCTCGACAGCGAGATAGTCGACCATTTCACGATGCGCTACTCTTGGGCATGGATGCAAGGACGCTACGCCGACCAATGGGCGTGGCTCGAATACTATCCGCAGAAGATGGGCTGGACTATGAAAAACGGAGTAAAGACGTATGAGCAAATCTCCGTTTCGACAGCTCAGCACGCTACGACGAAAGTCGGCAAAAGTTATCACAACGGCTCGCAACCTCAAATAGACGAGTATAGCGTGTGCAAGGAAACTCCTCAAGGACTCTACTTCGCCGAACAGTGGAAACAGGCTCATTTGCAAGCGCCTCCCATCGTGATGGTGACACAGTTTAACGAGTGTATGGCAGGTCGTTTTGTCATCAAAAGTACGTCAGAGTATGGCAACATCTATCCGGGCGGCACACCGGCAATCGGCGGCACTTATTTCGTCGACGCTTTCAATGCCGAATTCAACCGCGACATCGAGCCGAGCACGCATCCGCTGATTCGCGACAACTACTATATGCAACTCGTCGACAACGTGCGTCGTTACAAAGGCGTGCGCGAAATCCCCGTGCCGAGTGCCGCTAAAACTATCGAACTCAACTCCGATATGTCGCAGTGGGACGACGTTACGCCCGAATTCCGCGACGATATCGGCGACATAACTCATCGCAACACTCAAGGCTTCCAAAATATGGCGCCGATGGTCAACGAAACAGGTCGTCACGACCTCGTTGCGTCGAAAGTTACAAAAGATGCCGACAATGTCTATTTCTATCTTCGTATGGCGTCGACTCCGACTAACATCCGCTTTGCAAAGACGTGGATTATGCTCTTCATCAACGTCGACTGCGACTACACCACCGGCTGGAACGGCTACGACTACGTTACGATGAAAAAGTCGGGCAGCGAATACTGGCTTTATCGCAACGAAGGTAATGCATATTCGTGGACAGAGGTGGCAAAAATCAATCTTTGCCAAGACGGCAATCAGTTGTATTTTGCGCTGAGCCGCGCCGACCTGGGCATGACGACGGATTGCGACTTCGACTTCAAATGGGCTGACAATATTCCCGACAATCCCGACATCCTCGACTTTATCGATAAGGGCGACGTTGCTCCCAACGGACGTTTCAACTATCGCTACCGCGGTTCGCTCGTGCCACAAGGCGGCGTCAAGACTGTCAGCGTGGCAAACGACGTAAAATGGACTCGTTTGGCGTCGGGCGAGGTAAGCCTGCGTTGGAGTTCCGACGATGTTACGTCGGTGGAGATTTACAATGCTCAAGGTGCGTTGATTCAAACGAATCCCATTGCCGACAACGCTAAAAACGTCGTGCTCAACCTTCCGAAAGGATTTGTGATTGTAAAAGTTGTATCAAAAACCGGCTTAAAAAGCCTCAAAATAGCATAATTACTGTCGATGGTTGCTCGAATGCGTCTCATATTAAGCATTTTTACTGTCGTGGCTGCCGGCTTTATTGCCCGGTCGGCTACGACCGAGTTTTGGGATACTTATAGCGACACATGGGTAGCTACCGACGATTTGGGGCGCGAGGTCTACAACTGCGACAGCGATTCGGCGCAACAGGTTCGACGTCAGTCGGAAGTGGGTATGTTCTACTATCTTTGGCACGGACATCACATCGTAAACCGGAATGCGATTTTCGACGTCACAGAAATTCTCGGTCGCAATCCGGAGAATCCCGAGTGGGGCGACTTGCGGGAAATGCACTGGTGGGCTCGACCGCTGCTGGGCTATTATCAATCGGGCAATCCTTACATCGTGGCGAAACATTTGCAGATGTTGTCGGATGCCGGCGTCGATTTCTTGTTTTTCGACGTGACCAACGGACCGATTTACGAAAGCTCGGTGCGAGCGGTAATGCGCGAAATCGACCGTCGCACCGCAGCGGGAATGAAGTCGCCACGGCTGAGTTTTATGTGCTACTGGGGTGGTGCGAGCGAGGTGGAACTTCTCTACAACACGTTCTACAGCGATTCGTCGAACGACCGCTATTGGTATTTCTATCAAGGGCGTCCGCTCATTCTTGCCAATCCCGCCGACACTCTCGAATTGAAAAACCCCGCCATTGCGCAACGCTTCACGTTCCGTCGCTCTTGGGCGTGGATGAATGGTGAAAATCCACGCGAATGGGCATGGCTCGAACATTATCCGCAGGCGCCCGGCTACGACTCCGACCCGTCGATGCCCGAGCAACTCAGCGTCAGCGTAGCGCAACACGCGAGTTCTAAAATCGGTAAGAGTTTCCATAGCGGCAAGCAACCGCCGCTCAATCGCTATGCGCTGACCGATTCAACGTCGTGGGGACTATATTTTGAAGAACAATGGAAAACCGCGCACCGACTGCATCCGCCGGTACTGATGATTACGCAATTCAACGAATGGACGGCGCAGCGATTTGTCGTAAAAGATTCGGCAGATATAAAGTATGCTCGTCCGTTGGGCAAATCGGAATTGGGCGAAACAATGTTTGTCGATACATACAATGCCGAGTTCAACCGCGACATCGAGCCGAGTACGCATCCGCTGATTCGCGACAACTATTATATGCAATTCGTTTCGCATATGCATCGCTACAAAGGCTGTCGCGCAATCCCGAGTGTAGGTCGCTCGAAAATAAAAGTGGGAGCCGATTTCCGACAATGGAATGCCGTGGCGTATGAATATCGCGACGACCGTGCCGACACGCTTCGTTGCAATTCGTTAGGCTACAACCGACTTGACACCATCGTCAACGAATATGGTCGAAACGACTTGACTGTTGCCAAAGTGGCACACGACAAGCGTAACTTCCATTTCTATTTGCGTAGCAGCGACCCGTGGAGGTTTGAGCCGTCGGGCAGCGGTGTTACTCTACTTATTGCCGCCGGCAATGCGCAGAATTGGCACGGCTACACGCATCGCGTTTACATCACCGGCAGCGGAGAGGCTACGGTTAGCCGTTGCAGCGCCAACGGCAACTATCAATGGACGCCGATTGCGTCGATTCGATGCCGAATTGAAGGCAACGAGTTGCAAGTCGCCGTGCCGAGAAAATACTTGAATGGCGTTGCCGGACATTTCGACTTCAAGTGGATTGACAATCTGCCTGACGTTTGTCCGCAACTCGACGTGCTTGATTTCTACACTATCGGCGATGTGGCTCCGAACGCGCGTTTTAACTACCGATATAAATTCTATGACAATGAAAAATAAAATATCATCAGCGATAATCGTCTTACTTTTGGCAATCTTGCCAACGACGGCGTGGGGAGATTTACGTTCTACGTTTGCCATGCCGCGCGACAGTGTGCGCACGTCGTGCTATTGGTATTGGCTTTCGGGACATATCAGTGAGCAAGGCGTGGTCAACGACCTCAAAACCATGAAACAGGCAGGTATCAACACCGCCTTTATCGGAAATATGGGACTCGGTGCCGGCGATGGAATCGCAACTCCGGGAAAAGTCAAAATTCTCTCGGATGAGTGGTTCCGCATAGTGCGTAAGGCACTCGCTACCGCCACCGAACTCGGCATCGATATAGGCATCTTCAACGCACCCGGATGGAGTCAAGCCGGCGGTCCGTGGAACAAGCCGGAAGGCTCGATGCGCTATCTTGCCAACCAAACTGTCGAAGTCGACGGTGGCGCTGTCAACGTGGCGTTCGACACACCCGGCAACGGTGGATATTACAGCGACGTAAAGGTGCTTGCCTATCGCTTGCCTGACAGTTATGTCGCGCTCGGCAACGCTAATGCCGACGTTGCTCCGGCACAGAAATCGCTCTTCGACGGCGATTTAACCACCGAATATGCTCTCGAGGATTCGTGCGTAGTCGGCGTGCGTCCGCGTGGCGGCTCGTTTACGGCTCGCTCGATTGCCATCTATCCGGCGGAGCGCCGCATCTATGGCACTGCCGAGGTATGGGCGATAAACGGCTCGCGTCGTACGAAAGTGGCTGAATTTAAGGTCGATAGAACGCTCGACTGGCTCTTTGTGGGCTACGACGCTTATGCACCCGTCGTGCATGCGTTGGCAGATACCGAAGCCGAGGCGTTGAGCATCGTCTTTCGAGGCGTGAACAAGGGCGCCGGGCTGAAAGAGATTCGCATATCTTCGGAACCGGTCGTCGACCAATATCCGGAGAAAATTCTTGCCAAGATGTTGCAAATACCCACTCCTACGTGGAGCGACTATAAGTGGGAACAAGTCGTTGCTCGCAATGCCGTGCCGGCAGTTGCCGCCGCCGACGTTGTCGACCTCTCGGCTTCGCTTAAAGGCAATTCGTTGACATGCACCTTGCCTGCAGGACGCTGGCGCATCGTGCGTACGTTTATGCTCCCGACAAACATAGAAAATGCGCCGACATTAGACGACGGTCGTGGTTTGGAGGTCGACCGTTGGGATTTGCCGAGCCTGCGCAACCATTACGATAGTTTTATGGGACGAATTATCGACTATGTTCCTGCCGAAGAGCGTAAGTGTCTCAAATATATGGTTTGCGACAGCTACGAACGCGCTGCGCAGAATTTTGGTAACGACTTCATCGAGCAGTTCAAGTCGCGCTTTGGCTACGACCCGACGCCGTTTTTGTTGACTTACGGCGGCATCATCGTTGCCGACGAAGAGCAGTCGAACCGCTTTTTGTGGGATGTGCGTCGCATGATTGCCGACCGTCTCGCCTACGATCATATCGGCGAACTGCGCAAGATGGCAAATGCCGATGGTATGCGCCTCTGGCTCGAAAACTACGGGCACTGGGGTTTCTGCGGAGAATTTTTACAATATGGCGGGCAAGCCGACGACGTTGCCGGGGAGTTTTGGAGTGAAGGAGAACTCGGCAACATCGAAAACCGCGCCGCTTCGTCGTGCGGACACATCTACGGCAAGCCTACCATTTTCTCCGAGTCGTTTACCTGCGGCGGAGCGCCGTTCTCGCGCTATCCGGCGACGATGAAGCAACGCGGCGACCGCTTCTTCAGCGAGGGTATCAACAGTACGTTGCTGCATCTGGTGGTGTCGCAACCCGACGAAACGACTTTGCCGGGCGTTAATGCCGCTTTCAGCAACGAATTCAATCGCAAGAACACCTGGTACAGCCACATGGACTTGTTTACCGACTACTTGAAGCGTTGCAACTTGCTTCAGCAGCAGGGTAGTTACGTTGCCGACGTTGCATACTTTATCGGCGAGGATGCTCCCGTGATGACCGGTGCAACCAATCCGGCATTGCCTGCGGGATATCAATTCGACTATATCAATGCCGAAGTGATTATGGACCGCATGAGTGCAACCGCCGACCATCGGCTCTGCCTGCCGGGCACGCTCAATGCCTATCGTTTGCTCGTGCTTCCGCCGCTACAGACGATTACACCCGAACTGCTTGCGCGCATTGGCACGCTTGTCGACGACGGTGCAATCGTTCTCGGGCCGAAGCCGCAAAAGTCGCCGAGTCTGAAGGGCTATCCCGACTGCGACGCTCGTGTGCGTAGCCTTGCCGACGAGCTCTGGGGCGCATCGAACGGCGAACGCATTATGCGTCAGCTGGGTAAAGGATTTGTGCTTAGCGGCTATGACGTCAAGGAGGTGCTCGACATGTTCGGCATTACGCCCGACGCCACGTTCCGCGCTTCTTCGGGTAAGTGCGATGTGGCGTATGCTCACAACACAACCGCCGACGGACGCGAAATCTACTTCGTTGCCAACCAGTCGCCGACCGATACCATCGCTATCGACGCTTCT
The DNA here is from genome assembly GCA_051872155.1 of Candidatus Limisoma sp. GTDB lineage: Bacteria > Bacteroidota > Bacteroidia > Bacteroidales > Muribaculaceae > Limisoma. The sequence goes on along the minus strand of JBJEDO010000148.1, from coordinate 6,448 downwards.
CTGCGCACAACCGGCTTGAACGTCGAGTTGTGGAATCCCGTGACCGGAAAGATTGCTTCCGCCGTGTATGCCGACACGGGCGAGCGCACGATTGTGCCGTTGCATCTGCATCCGCTCGAAAGCACCTTCGTCGTTCTTTCGAAAGAGCAGACGTCTCCTGCCGAATGCATTTCGGCATCGACCTGCCACGCTACTCTCAACGACGGTTGGCGCGTGACCTTTACCGACAAATTCGGCAAAACCATACGCCGCAACAACTTTGCTATTTGCGACCTTAAGGACTGCGCCGACGACGAACTCAGCCATTTCTCCGGCGAAGCTGTCTACAGCCGAAAGTTCGATTGCGAAGCTCCCGTGGGCGCCAAGGTGGTTCTCGACCTGGGCAGAGTAGGGGTGATGGCTAAGGTTACGGTCAACGGCAAGTACGTCGGCGGCGTTTGGACCGCTCCATACTCGCTCGACATCACCGAGGCATTGCGTCGCGGCGAAAATACCGTTGAAATTTCGGTAGTCAATACGTGGGTGAACCGCCTTATCGGCGATGCTGCAAAGCCTGCCGACAAGCGTAAGACAAGCTGCAACTTCAACGACTGGCGCAGCGATTCGCCGTTGCAGTCGTCGGGACTCATCGGTCCGGTTAGAATACTTTTTGAACAAACCAAATAAAACAGAAGATATATGAATTATTTTGCCATAGACCTTGGTGCTACGAGCGGCCGCACGATGCTTTGCCGCGTAGCCGACGGACGAATCGAAATCGAGGAGGTCAGCCGTTTCGCTAACCCGATAATCGAGGTGCGCAATCATTGCTATTGGGACATTCTTCATCTCTACAACGAGATAATCAAAGGACTTGCCGCAGTGGCGCGTCAGGGAGTCGCTATCGAGTCAATCGGTATCGACACTTGGGGCGTCGACTTTGTGTGCTTTGGCGCCGACGGTGCTGTGCTAAGCGCTCCGCTGAGCTATCGCGACCCGCATACGGCAGGAATGCCCGAAGAATTTTTCAAAACGATTCCAGCAAGTAGTGTGTATGCAAAAACCGGCATACAGGTGATGGATTTCAACTCAATCTATCAACTCTACGCGATGAATCGTGCGAACAATTCGGCACTTGCCGCCGCCGACAAGATTCTTTTTATGCCCGATGCGCTAAGCTACCTGCTTACGGGCGAGATGGTGACCGAATATAGCATTGCATCGACTTCGCAATTGCTCAATCCGGTGACAAAACAACTCGACGATGAGCTTCTTCGCGCTGTCGGCGCACGCCCCGAGCAATTCGCGCCCGTTGTGATGCCCGGAACGCGTATCGGCGTGCTTAGCCCGGAGGTGCAACGCCTCACCGGACTTGGCGCCGTGCCTGTAATCGCTGTGGCGGGACACGACACCGCTTCGGCAATTGCCGCCGTGCCGACCGCCGACGAACGCTATGCTTATCTCAGCTCCGGAACGTGGAGCCTTATGGGCATCGAAACCGCAGAGCCGATTATCAATGACTTCAGCTATCGCGAAAATTTCACCAACGAAGGTGGCGTCGACGGAACAACGCGTTTCTTGAAAAACATCTGCGGAATGTGGTTGCTCGAACGCTGTCGCGCTGAATGGAAAACCGCCGGAATCGACGTCGACCACGCTACGATTGCTGCCGAAGTTGCCAAGGCTGAGCCTTTCCGCTCGCTCATCTATCCGGATGCCAAATGCTTCGCCAATCCGACGAGTATGCTCGACGCAATCGCCGACTATTGCCGCTCGACCGGACAACCCGTGCCGGAAGGGGTAGGGGCTGTGTCACGTTGCATCTTCGAGAGCCTCGCTCTGCGCTATCGTCAGGTGATTGAGATTCTCGACGACTTCGCACCGATGCCTATCGAACGCCTTAACATCATCGGCGGTGGCTCGCAAAACGCTTTGCTCAACCAATTTACGTGCGACTCAATCGGACGCCGTGTGCTTGCCGGACCGACCGAATGTACTGCCTTGGGAAATGCCGCTATGCAAGCGCGTGCAGCTGCCGAGGTGAAGTCGCTTGCCGAGGTGCGCGCCGTTATTGCCGCTTCGGTGACGCTCGTTGAATACAATCCAACGGCAGAGCGCGACACTTGGAATAGTGCTTACAATCGTTTCCTCGAAATTACTAAGAAATACAACAATTAAAATCTATTAATATGAAAACTGAAAACATTGAACGCGCGTATGCTTACGCCAAAGAACGTTTCGCAGCCATTGGCGTCGATACCGATGCTGCTATCGCAAAAATGAACGAAATCCACTTGTCGCTCCACTGCTGGCAAGCCGACGACGTTGCCGGCTTTGAAAACGCCGGAAGTCTGACAGGCGGTATCCAAGCCACCGGTAACTATCCCGGCAAGGCTCGCAACATCGACGAACTCCGTGCCGATATAGCTAAGGTGATAACTCTCCTTCCCGGTACACACCGTCTTAACCTTCACGAAATCTACGGCGACTTCGCCGGCGAACGCGTTGACCGCGACCAAGTCGAGCCGCGCCACTTCGAAAGTTGGATGCAATGGGCTAAGGAAAACAATATGAAACTCGACTTCAACAGTACGTCGTTCTCTCATCCCAAATCGGGCTCGCTTTCGCTCTCAAATCCCGACAAGGGTATCCGCGATTTCTGGATTGAGCACACCAAGCGTTGCCGCGCCGTGGCTGAGGAAATCGGTAAACGCCAGGGCGACCCGTGTATCATGAATCTTTGGATTCACGACGGTAGCAAAGACATCACGGTCAATCGTATGCTCTATCGCAGCCTGCTCAAGGACTCGCTCGACGAAATTTTCGCTCAGAAATACGACAACATGAAGGACTGCCTTGAGTCGAAGGTGTTCGGCATCGGTTTGGAAAGCTACACTGTCGGTTCGAGCGACTTCTATACCGCTTATTGCGCTCAAAACAACAAAATCGTGACACTCGACACCGGTCACTTCCACCCGACGGAAAGCGTTGCCGACAAGGTTTCGTCGCTGTTGCTCTACGTTCCCGAATTGATGCTCCACGTGAGTCGTCCGGTGCGTTGGGATAGCGACCACGTAACGATTATGAACGACGATACGCTCGACCTTTGCCGCGAAATCGTGCGCTGCAACGCCATCGACCGCGTTCACATCGGTCTCGACTACTTCGACGCAAGCATCAACCGCATCGGCGCATACATCATCGGTGCTCGTGCCACTCAGAAATGCGTGCTCTTGGCGTTGCTCGAGCCAATCGAATCGCTCCGCAAGTTTGAGGCTGCCGACAAGGGTTTCGAACGTCTTGCTATGCTCGAAGAGCTGAAGTCAATGCCGTGGGGTGCCGTTTGGGATATGTATTGCCTCCGCAACAACGTGCCTGTCGGCGAAGAATATATCGCCGATATCGAGCGCTACGAAGCTGAAATAACTTCTAAACGTAATTAATCGGAACACTCGCAGCGTGCAAGCCCGACGCCGTCGACTTGCATGCTGCGATAAATACTAAAAATATGGAAATTCTTTTCGGACTTTTGATAATCGCTGTCGGTAGTTTCTGCCAGTCGAGCTCTTACGTGCCCATCCGTAAGGTAAAGCACTGGAGTTGGGAAAGTTTCTGGCTCGTGCAAGGTGTTTTTGCATGGATTGTGTTCCCGATAGTCGGCGCTATGCTTGCCGTACCAGAAGGCGAATCGATATTCGCACTGCTTGCGGCACATCCCGGCGATGCTGCAATGACCGCGCTATTCGGCGTGCTCTGGGGCGTCGGCGGCCTTACTTTCGGCCTGTCGATGCGCTATCTCGGCGTGGCGCTCGGACAAAGCATCTCGCTCGGCACCTGCGCAGCACTTGGCACGATTCTCGGACCGGTGCTCATGGGTAATACGGAGGCGCTCACCTCGCCGGTGCTTATCGGCGTTGCCGTGACGCTTATCGGCATCTCGGTTATCGGCGTTGCTGGCTCGATGCGTCAGAAAAATGCTAAAAGCGATGAAAAACAGGAGTTTAACTTCACCAAAGGTTTAACTGTTGCCGTGTTGGCAGGTCTGATGAGCGCATGCTTCAACATCGGCCTCGAATTCGGCTCGGCTTTGCATTTCGAAGGCACTCCCGAGATTTACAGTTCGCTGATAGCAACGATGCTCGTAACTCTCGGCGGATTCTTGTCGAATGCCGCATACTGCCTCTACCAAAATGCTAAAAATCACACCTGGGGCGACTATGCACGCAAGGACAACCGCCTCGGCAACATCCTCTTTTGCGCCCTCGCCGGTGTGCTCTGGTACAGCCAATTCTTCGGACTCAGTTTGGGTAAAGGCTTCCTGACCGGTTCGGCTACGCTGTTGACGTTCTCGTGGTGCATCTTGATGGCGCTCAACGTAACATTCTCAAACGTGTGGGGAATCATTCTCAAAGAGTGGAAAGGCTGCAATCGCCGTACCATTGTTGTGCTTTTGACAGGTTTGGCAGTGCTCATCCTTTCGTCGTTCCTCCCGCAATTATTATCGTAAAATGTAATTATTATGAATTCTTGTTTAGACAATAACGCAGCGCTTACCCACGAGGTTTACCAAGTAGCCGAAGTTGCCGGCTATCTTTGGCAGAAAGGCTGGGCAGAGCGCAATGGCGGCAACATTACCGTCAACGTCACCGAGCAGGTCGACGACGCACTTCGTCAAGCGCCGGCAATCGGTGCGCCCAAAGCAATTGGCGTAACTCTTCCTCACCTCAAAGGGCAATTCTTCTATTGCAAAGGCACAAATCGTCGTATGCGCGACCTTGCCCGCAATCCTATGGACAACGGCTCGATTATCCGCATCACCGACGACTGCGCGCACTACGAAATCATTGCCGACCGCGAGGTTATGCCAACTTCAGAACTGCCGTCGCATCTTTCGGTGCATAACTATCTGATTGGCAAAGGTTCGACCTACAAAGCGTCGGTTCATACGCATCCGATTGAGTTGGTGGCACTGTCGCATTGCGACCGCTTCCTCGAAAAGGACGTGCTGACGAAGTTGCTTTGGAGTATGATTCCCGAGACCAAGGCATTCTGTCCGCGCGGACTTGGAATCGTGCCTTATATGCTTCCCGGCTCGGTAGAACTTGCCGATGCCACAATCCGCGCCATCGACGACGACTACGACGTGGTGATGTGGGAAAAGCACGGCGTGTTTGCCGTCGGCGAAAACGTGATGGAAGCATTCGACATGATAGATACGCTCACCAAGAGCGCAATCATCTATAAGGATTCTTGCTCAATGGGCTTCCAACCGAAAGGAATGACCGACGAGCAAATGCAGGAAATCTCAACCGTTTTCCACCTTCCAAAATAATCGTACGGGTATATATTAGGTAAGCGAGGAGAACCGGCACCGCCGTCCTCCTCGCTTGTTTTTATTTATAGATGATTGCTTACTTTACCATAACTTTTGTGGCATGACCATTTGCTACTACGATGTATACACCGCCTTCGAGTTTAACCTCGCCATTGCCACTATACACTTTTATTCCTGATAATGTATACACATCAGTGAATACACCGTCGCAACGCAGTGTGCCGCCTACGATGTTTGGAGCAGAGTTGTCTTCAATAGACATCTCTTCTTCACCACCATAAATGAAGAAGAATTCTTTCCACTGGTTAGCGGCTTGATATGCCGAAATACAATCATCGGGCACATAAAGCGAGCACTCCCACTTGTTGATGTCGTCAAGAGCTTGGTTTCCGCAAGTCGGAGGCACTATTGAGTACGAATAAAAACTGGTAAGACCTGTGCAGTCGGAGAATGCTTCTTGTCCTATGCTTTCAACATTTGAACCGACAGAGAAATCTTTCATAGCAGAGCATCCTGAAAATGCCCACTTGCCTATGGTCGTTACACCATTGCCTATCGTTAGTGCTTGTAAGTTAGAACAGCCATAGAATTCATTGTCGTATATTTGTGTTTCAGCATCAGTTATTCTTACCCTTCTAAGAGAGGAGTTGCGATAGAATGGTGAATAGCCTGCGCTTGAGTCAGTTGAATAGCTCAACTTACGCCCGATATACACCTCATCCAACGGACAATCTTTAAATAGAGGAGAAGAACCATAAGAGCCAATTTTTAATACTGCGTTTTCGTTTGATGAATCTTTTTTCTCTCCATCTTCGATTGTAATATCGCTAAGTGAAGTACAACTGCTGAAAGCATAGTTTCCTATTGATTTTACGTTATTAGGGATCGTTAAAGAAGAAAGCGATTTACATCCGGAGAATACGGATTGTGGCAACGAAGGTATACCTTTGCCTATGCTTGCATTTTCAAGTGAAACGCAACCTTCAAAAGCAGATGTTCCAACAGTTGTTACGGCATCAGGTATTATAATCTTGTCCAAACTAGAGCAATTGTAAAAAGCCTTATCGCCAATACCTGTCACCGAACTGCCCAAAGTTACTGTTCTCAAAGAGGTACAACCGCTAAACGCATTGT
>JBJEDO010000147.1:0-8973 GCA_051872155.1 Candidatus Limisoma sp. | reverse complement strand
ACATTAACAAATATATATATCGTGGCGCTGTCTTTTGGTTAAGCCGAGGCAGCGCAGCATGGGAGGAGCAAAAGCGTAAAATCGCCGCCGTTAAGGCAGAACTACAGAAAGTCAATACCGTTGTCGGCGAGCAAGAAAAAGGCTGGGCATAGTCGGGATTTGCTCAAAAAGTATTAATTTTGCAAATATGGCAGGAATATATATCCATATCCCGTTTTGCTCTCGTAAGTGCATCTATTGCGATTTCTACTCGATAGCGCCGCGAGTTGAAACTGTCGACAGTTATTTGTCGGCGGTCGGTAGGGAGTATCTCAGTCGCATCGGTGAGTTGAACGGCGAGCCGATATCAACGCTTTACGTAGGCGGTGGAACGCCGTCGCTACTCACGGCTGCTCAAATTCAATCGCTTTTAGAACCGATTGACCGGACATGCGTTGTCGAGGCAACCATAGAGGTTAATCCCGACGATGTTACTCCGGAGAAGGCGGAGGCTCTTCGCCGGTTGGACTTCAACCGCGTGAGTATGGGCATCCAGTCGTTTGACGATGCCGAACTTGCGCTGATAGGGCGTCGGCATAATGCTCGAAAAGCCGTCGAAGCTGTCGAGATACTTAGAAATGCGGGATTTGAGAACATCAGTATCGACTTGATTTATGGCATTCCGGGACAGTCGTTGGAGAGCTTTTCGCGGTCGGTCGATGCTGCGCTGAATCTTCGCGTTTGCCATATTTCTGCCTATTGCATGACCTACGAGGAAGGCACGCGATTGACTCGTATGCGCGACGCCGGCAAGCTCGTGGAGGTCGACGACGAGACATGTGTGGCGATGTATCAGTTGCTTGTCGACCGTCTGAAGTCGGCAGGCTATGAGCATTATGAGATTTCCAACTTTGCCTTACCCGGGCGTAGGTCGCGGCATAATTGCAGCTATTGGAACTTTACGCCATATCTCGGCTTGGGCGCTTCCGCTCATAGTTTCGACGGAAGTTTGCGGCGCAGCAACCCGGCTTCGTTGCGTGAATACGTTCAGAAAATCGACGATGTCGGCGTAGCATACGACGAGGAGTGCGAAACGCCTGAGCAACTCTATAATGAGTGGATTATGACGCGTCTACGCACTGCCGACGGGCTGGATTTGCTCGACGTAGGCACTCGTTGGGGCGAAAAAATGGAAAAGCATACTCGCTCGGTTTTGTCGGGTTTCGCGAACGAAGGATTGGTGCGGCTAAGAGCCGACGTCGCTTCGTTGACCGACCGTGGCGTTATGCTTTCCGATATGATTTTCCGTGAACTGTTCGTCGTTTAGAACCTTTCTCTTTGAGAGGTCCTAAAGCACGGTTTTCCAAAGCCCGTGAAGGTTGCAGTACTCGTAGACGGCAACGGGACGGTCGGCGCAAATGCAGAACGTGGCTTGCGGCTCGTTGTCGAGGTTGATGAGTTGCCCGCCGTGTTCGGTTTCAACGTAGATGAATGCGATGTGGTGCTCGGGAGTCATCGGGTGGGGTGCGCTTCCTATTTCCACCTTGATTCGGCAATCGTCAATTCGTGTTACTACCGGAACGTGTTTTTCTGCAGACGCATCAACAGTGTTTGCTTCAAGTTCTGTCATCTTTTCGCCGCAGCATACAACCGGAACTTTGCGGTCAACAACTTTTACTACGATGTTGCCACAATGATTACATTTGAAAAATTTTACTGCCATGATTTTTGTGTTATATGGTTTGTATTAGACTAACACTTCGCAGACGAGAAATGTTCAAAAAAAAATAACAAGCCCGAAACCAAGAGCGGATTCGGGCTTGATGTGTTGATTGTAATGCTATTTTATTCTTTGAAAGCGTTCCAACCTTGAGCGGTGATGGCAATTTCGTTTTGGTCGCGCGTAATGAGTGCGCAACCGAGCTCGGGTTTTGTCATATGACCGATTATTCTTATGCCGTCGATTTGCTGAAGTTGTTCGTGCATCTCCAACGGAACGGCAAAAACGAGTTCGTAGTCTTCGCCGCCATTCATAGCAACCGTAGTTACGTTGAGATTCATCTCTTCCGCCATCGACGCTGTCTGGTAGTCGATAGGGATACGCTCTTCGTAGATGCGGCAACCTGTTCCGCTTTGTCGGCAGAGGTGGATGAGCTCCGACGACAGTCCGTCGGAAACGTCCATCATTGCCGTAGGCAGAATGCCGTGGTCGGCGAGGATTTGGATAATGTCCTTACGCGCTTCCGGCTTGAGTTGGCGCTCGATGATGTACTCTTTGCCACCGAATCTCGGCTGAAAGTCGGTTTGACCTTTTGTGGCAATCATCTCACGCTCAAGAAGTTGCAATCCCATATAGGCAGCACCTAAATCGCCCGATACGCAAATCAAATCGGTGTCTTTGGCGCCGTTGCGATACACAATCTTGCCGTCTTCGCCTTCGCCTATGCAGGTAATGCTGATGGTCAGCCCTGTGACCGATGCCGATGTGTCGCCGCCAACGAGGTCGACGCCGTAGATTTCGCATGCGAGTTTTATGCCTTCGTAGAGCTCTTGGATGTGCTCAACCGTGAAGCGGCTTGAAATGCCCAGCGAAACGGTAATCTGTTTCGGGCTGCCGTTCATGGCATAAATGTCCGAGAAATTGACAACGGCGGCTTTGTAGCCAAGGTGCTTTAGCGGCACGTAGCGCAGGTCGAAATGCACGCCTTCGAGGAGCAAATCGGTTGTTACCAACGTGCGATGTGTAGAATAATCAAGGACGGCAGCATCATCGCCGACGCCCTTGATTGTTGATGGATTTTTTATGTTGATTGATTTGGTAAGATTTTCTATCAGACCAAATTCGCCCAACGTTGATATTTCAGTCTGTTTATCCGACATTATTCTTTAAATTCGTTGATAAGACCTGTCATAATAGCAGTCATCTTGGGTTGAGCAGCCGCAGCTGCGAGTTGTACCTCTTCGTGCGATACTTTTTCAGGTTCAACACCTTCGAGACCGCCAAGGTCAGTGATTACGGAAATAGCAAAAACTTCGATACCTGCATGACGAGCCACGATGACTTCAGGCACTGTGCTCATGCCGACAGCGTCGCCACCGATGCGGCGGAAGTAACGATATTCAGCGGGAGTTTCGAAAGTCGGACCTTGTGTACCTACGTATACACCTTGGTGTACCTTGATGCCGGCTTCGTCAGCAACCTTGAGAGCGTCGGCAATCAAGCGATGCGAATACGGTTCGCTCATTTCCGGGAAACGCGGACCGAGTTCGTTGTAGTTCTTGCCACGGAGCGGATTTTCGGGGAACAAATTGATGTGGTCGTTGATAATCATGATGTCGCCGATTTTGAAATCCGGGTTCATACCACCTGCTGCGTTCGATACGAAGAGGGTAGAGATGCCGAGTTCTTTCATAACGCGCACCGGGAATGTCACTTGCTTCATGTTGTAGCCTTCGTAGAAGTGGAAGCGACCTTGCATTGCCATAACTCGTTTGTTGCCGAGTTTACCGAAAATCAATTTGCCGCTATGGCCTTCTACCGTCGATACGGGGAAGTTAGGAATTTCGCTGTAAGGTATTTCTTCTGTTATTTCGATGTGCGAAACCAATTCGCCGAGACCTGTGCCAAGAATGATGGCTGTTTTTGGCATGTCGTTAACTTTTGCGCGGATAAATTGCGCTGTTTCTTTGATAGTTTGTAGCATGGTTTTGATTATTTTTTAGTTATTAATTGAATTAATGTTGAGTCGAAGTCGTCTTCATAGTCTAAAAACTCCACATTAATCGGTTGATAGAAAATGTGTTGCTTCAGGCTATGCGGGAAGTAGGGATTCGAGGAAAGGCGCACGGCGTCTTTCTCGGTTGTTATGATGATTTTATAGCGACCTTTCAGGCTGTTAAAAGTATTCTGAATATCCATAATGTCGTCGCGGCTGAAGTTGTGGTGGTCGGGGAAATGCATCACCTTTGTCTTTACGTTAAACGTCTTGAGATATTTAACGAGCGGACGCGGGTTTGCTATGCCCGTGACGGTGAGCACAACATCTTTGCTGTTCATTATTTCCAACATCGGCACGTAGGTCGATTCGGCAGGAAATACCGGAGTCAGGCTATCGTAGCGATAGCGGCTGAAGAAGAGCTTCTGATAGGGGAAGAGGTCGGTATTTTTCTTCTTTATCCGGAAGTCCATCGGCTTGATGTCGTCGGGACATTTCGTAATAATCACCATTTCGGCACGATTGACGGCGCGAATGTTCTCGCGGAGCCGTCCCAACGGCATTATGCGGTCTTCGTAGTAGGGACGATTGTATTCCGTAAGCACGATTGATACGCGCGGCTTGACATAGCGATGCTGGAATGCATCGTCGAGGATTATCAAATTGATATTCGGGTCGATTTTTTGCAATTCCTTGATGCCGACAACGCGTTTTTCGCATACTGCAACTTTGATGCGGTCGCCGAATTTTTGGTAAATCTGGTACGATTCATCGCCGATGTCGAGCGGTGTGCTGTTTTCCGACGCAAGGATGAATCCTTTCGTTTTACGTTTGTATCCGCGGCTGAGCACTGCGATGTTGTAATGACCGCAAAGCAAGTCGACGATGTATTCGGTGTGCGGCGTTTTGCCTGTTCCGCCGACAGCAAGGTTGCCGATGCTGACAACGGGGATGTCGAATTCTTCCGATTTGAGAATCTTTAAGTCGAAAAGTTTATTGCGCACGTAGGTTATCGCTCCGTAGATGTACGACAACGGAGTGAGAATGATTTCTCTTGTTATGCGCAAATATTCTTTCATCTTTTATTTAATCTCAATATATTCCATTCGGCATTGAATCGGGTCGCGGTTGAGAATTGCGTTGATTTCATTCATATAACTACCGAGGCAACCGAATTGTTTTTCCAAACTCATTTTATAGTAAGATTCCGACATTGCCGAAAGTAAAATGTCCATAAAGTCGGGTTCGGTTTCGGGATACTCTGAAACGACATAGTCTGTTGCAATGTTTGCTTCTTTGGCAACCCATTTTATGGCGTTGTCGAGATTGCCTAATTCGTCGACGAGACCGATACGCTTGGCGTCGGTAGCATCCCATACACGTCCTTCGGCAATTTCTTTCAGCTTGTTGATGTCCATATTTCTACCTTTGGCACAACGACCTGTGAAGAGTTCGTAGCCCTGGTTGATAGAGCGTTGGAATGCATTACGTTGTGCGTCGGTCAACGGTTTTACGGTCGAAATGTCGGAATTGGCATTCGTTTGAACGAAGTCGAAGTTGATGCCCAATTTGTCGGTCAAGATGCCTTTCGCGCACGGAACAACGGCGAAGATGCCGATTGAGCCGGTAAGGGTAGTCGGTTCGGCAAAAATGCGGTCGGCGCCACAAGAGATGTAGTAACCGCCCGATGCGGCATAGTCGCCCATCGATACGGCAAACTTTTTGCCTTCGGCTTTAAACTGCTCCAAAGCCTCCCAGATTTGTTCCGAAGCAAATGCGCTGCCACCTGGGCTATTGACGCGGAGAACCATACCTTTGATATCGTCGTCTTTCGCCAAGTCGAGAATTACCGGAACGAGGTCGTCGGAGTTGATGCCGTTCTTTTGTCCCGAAACGTCAATGTCGCCCGATGCATAGACTACGGCAATTTGGTTGTCTGATTTCTTCGGCTTGTCGGTGCCTAAAACGTCGGTAACCGACACGTAATTGATGTCGTCGTCTTCTTCGATGCCGACAGCTTCACGCACTTTCGATTCGAATTCGTGGTTATAGCAAAGTCCGTCGATGAATTTTTGGTTGACGCAAACTTCTGCTTTGTCGAACATGCGTAACGAGTCGGCATATTCGTTGATTAACGCCTGCTCGATGCCTCTCGATTTGGCAATACTTCCCGAGACGTTGTTCCACAAGTGATTAATGTAGGTCTCTGTCTGTAAGCGGTTTGCTTCGCTCATCTCGGTGAGCATATAAGGCTCAACGGCGCTTTTAAACGTGCCGACGCGAATCACTTGCATCTCAACGCCAATTTTCTCGAGTGTGTTTTTGAAAAACGGAATCGACGATGTAATGCCGTGGATGTCGAGCGCACCGACAGGATTCATAAAGATGCTGTCGGAAGCCGATGCAATGTAGTAGTCGCCTTGAGTGATGGCATCGCCATAGGCATATATCCATTTTTTAGAAGTCTTGAATTCGACGAGCGCATCGCGAATTGCTTTGGCTGTAGCAAAACCGCACGACGATGAGTTGCAAGTCAGGACGATACCTTTGATGTTGTCATTGGTTTTTGCCACCTTGATGGCTTTCAAAATGTCGCGCAGATTGTCGGGTGTCTTTTGGTCTCTATTGAGTACCATCTGGAAGTCGGCGGTTTGCGCATATTCCGGAATCTGTCCGTAGAGGTCGATGAGCAGAACCGATTTGTCGTTTACCGGAACGCTATAGCTTTTGAACGACGACATCGAAAATGACGCCATCGATATGATTCCGCTGATGAATATTACTATCCCAAAAATGATGAATGCCAACCATGTGCCGACAAAAGCACCTAATAAGGTTGCGAAAAACTTTTTCATATTTGTGTAAGTTATTATTAATCAAATTTTTTGCGGCGAAAAACGAAGTTTCGTCCGAGGTATTTCTCTCTAACAATCGGATTCTCGGCAAGTTCTTCCGACGTGCCCTGGAAAAGAATCTTTCCTTCGAAGAGCAGGTATGCGCGGTCGGTGATGCTAAGCGTTTCCGGTGCGTTGTGGTCGGTAATAAGGATGCCGATGTTTTTTTCTTTCAACTTATAGACCACGCTTTGGATTTCTTCGACGGCAATCGGGTCGACGCCGGCAAATGGCTCATCAAGCATAATGAATCGCGGGTTTATGGCAAGACATCGAGCAATCTCGGTGCGTCGGCGTTCGCCTCCCGACAACTGGTCGCCCAAGTTCTTTCTCACTTTCTGCAGGCTGAACTCTTGAATCAAGCTTTCGAGCTTTTCGGCTTGATATTCTTTCGACGTGTTGGTCATTTCGAGGACAAGCCGCAGATTGTTTTCGACGCTGAGTTTGCGAAACACAGACGGCTCTTGAGCCAAGTAGCCGATACCGTTTTGTGCACGTTTGTAGACGGGATATTTCGTGATGTCGAGGTCGTTGAGAAAGATTCTGCCTTCGTTGGCGGCAATCAGCCCGGTTGTCATGTAGAATGTCGTGGTTTTGCCGGCACCGTTAGGACCGAGCAAACCCACAATCTCGCCTTGGGTAACGTCAATCGACACGTGGTTGACCACCGTACGTTGGCGATATTTTTTGACAAGGTTGTCCGTACGAAGCACCATTTTCTCGCCTTCGTTGACCTTGATAATCGGCTCTTCTTTATGCTTGATGCCTTCGGCAATCTTGTCGGAACAGCCTTTTATCCCTTTCGTTATGTTGGTTACAGTTTTCTTAAAATTCATTTACCTGTTGTAGTGCTATTTTCGGGCGTTGATACGACCCTCAATATATTCTTTCAGAAGTTTTATCGCCACAGTGTTGTTGCCTCCTTGCGGGATGATTAAGTCGGCAAATCGTTTAGCCGGCTCGATGTACATGTTGTGCATCGGCTTGAGCACGCGTTCGTAGCGTTCCACCACCATTTCGGGCGTGCGGCCGCGTTCGATACAGTCGCGATTGATAACGCGAATAAGACGGTCGTCGGCATCGGCATCGACAAACACTTTTATGTCCATCATCTTGCGCAAACGAGCGTCGCTGAACACGAGGATACCCTCGACGATAACCACATCACGCGGCTGCATCGGCACCGTCTCCGGTTGGCGAGTACACGTCAAATAGGAGTAGGTAGGTACTTCTATGCTCTTTCCTTCGCGGAGCTGTTTGAGTTGGCTGAGCAGCAGGTCCCAATCGAAGGCTGCCGGCTCGTCAAAGTTGATTTTTTGCCGCTCTTCGGGCGGTATGTGGCTCGAATCCTTGTAGTAGGAGTCTTGAGGAAGCACACTGACCTCGCCCGCCGGGAGCGATTCTATGATTCTTTTGACTACAGTAGTTTTGCCGGAACCGGTTCCTCCGGCGATGCCTATTATGATCATAATATCAAATTTTCAAACTTGATACAAACTTATTAAAAATAATTGAGATAACACTAAATTAGACTATAAAAAATACATTTTTTATTAAATTTTCGACCAAAACCTCTCCAAAACACCTTTTTGCTCGACTTCTTATGCCATTTTTCGAGCAACTGTTGTGTGTTTGCGGGTTTCTTAGTAACTTGGCATAAAATTTGAATTTCCGATGTCGAATAAACAAGGAGTAATACTAATCGATGCTGCTTTCGCCGTTCGTTTTTGTGGCGATTTGCGCACTCACTTTGAAGCGAAAACGGGTAGGGCGTTAGCCGCATTCGATTTTGCCGAATTGCCGCCGCTGTTGGCGTTGTGTGCCGACCGCAGTGAGCCTACCGACTATTCTGTGGTCTACGTCTACGATGCCGCCGACCGGGCGACACGTCCGACTATCCCGGGCTCGCCCGGCGAATTGTTGGACGGCGTTGCTTTTCTCGACCAAATGGGCGAGTTCGCTTTCTCGGCAATATCAAACGAGCGTATGGTTGCCGTCGACGAAATGTTTGTGCAAGTGCTTGCCGACGTATATGTCGACAACGAAAACATAGACTTTTTGATAACCTTCGGCGATTGCCGTACACAGGACGAACGCATCGGCGATGTGCTCAAAGCCGTGAAATGCGCCGATGTTGTCAACTACAGTCTGAGTCAGTCGCCGGCTGATGCCAAATACGTTACCCGAAATCCGATATATCCCTTTGCTATGATGCTCGGCTTGACAGCTGACGAATTAGAATAACAGTCGGTTGATTACATAACGACCGGTGCGAGATATTTGGCAAGCATATAGCCTCCGCCGACAAGCCACACGAAGAGCATCAGCGCAAGGATGAACGGCTTTGCGCCGGCTGCTTTGAACTTTTCTATACCGGTGTCGGT
>JBJEDO010000146.1:0-9106 GCA_051872155.1 Candidatus Limisoma sp. | reverse complement strand
ACGCCTCGTCTGCCTTAGTAGAACGAATATCGGAGATGTTGAAATCGGCATGATGCGCAAATTCCAACAAGTAATCGCGCAGAGAAGCGTTGTTTGCAATGCGTCGTCCCGCGTATTCAAACATATCTGCATTCGGACCGATGTAGGAAAGTATTTTCCCTTCCATCCAATTCATTGCGGTATCTATCCACGTCAATGACATATTAACTTTGTTTCTCGCCGCAAAGAATGACATATTCGGGAGGCACTTCAAGGTAAGTTCTTCCAATCCTGCTGCACCAACCTTATTTGCCGCCGGGTTTATTTTTATGACCGAGCGCCCCTCTTCCAATGTTCTTGAAAAGAGCATTGTAGGCTGTGCTGATTTGGGCTTGTAGTAATACAGTTTCTCAATATGCACCGCTTTGCTATCCAACGACAGTACATACCAATAGCGGATGCCCCCTGAAAAAAAACGCAACTCAAAATGCGATGGCTCGTCAGGCGTTTGTCGGTCCAAAAGAAACGGTATCACTCCGGTCGGTTCTTTCATCGATTGAGGGTCGGCGAACCAAAAAGTCCGCAGGAATGTAAGTGCTTGAAGGATATTAGACTTGCCTGAAGCATTTGCCCCATATATAAGAGCCATCCTCAGCAAGCGGACACCTTCGGCGACCTCCACGACCTGATAATCCTCAAACGTCGTGTCTTTCGTCGCCTCAAAGTTAAGCACTGCTTCTTCTTTGAATGAAAGGAAGTTTTTTATTTTGAGCTCTTGTATCATATTCTGATATGGATTTTATGCCACAAATATAAGGCAAAACACCTAAATTTCAAAATAGATTCACTAGTTTTTGATATTTTATTTTCGTTTTCAGAGTTTTTTTGTCTATTTTCACAAATAAAACCTCTTAAACACAAGCATTAACCGCAGCGTCAGCTGCCGACTAACCTCTTAACCTTTTAACCTCTTAACCTTCTAACCGCGACAAAGACGCATATTAACGCAACATCGGTGAATCTGTCGAGCAAATCCACCGATGCCAAAGTCAACCTCTATGAAACCGCTTTCATCAGTCTTCCATAATGGTATTAAAGGTAGGAATGTATTATTCAACGTGAATCACTTGTGAGCGAGCTGAGACGCCGTTTTCGTTGAATGCCTCAACGGCGAAGTAGTAGTCTTGGTCGACGGTCAGGGAGCGCATCAACAGGCTGTGGTCGCCGTAGACCATCCACGAACTGTAGAGCTTGTCGGGAGCGATGCCCCAAAGCACGTTGTAGCCTTGTGCACCTTTCACCTCGGTCCATTCGATATCGATGTCGCGACGGTCGTCGTGGCGCGCGAGCGTAAGTTTCTTCGGTGCCGTCGGAGCCTTGCCGTTGCCCAAGCCGAACACGCGAATCTCGGAGATGGCGAGTGCCGGAGTGGGCACTTTCACGTTTTTGTAGCGGATGTAGCGCAATTGCTCGGGCGTTTCGAGTTCGGCGTAGTCGTTGGGAGTATCTTTGTAAGAATTGCTGCGGTCGACGATGGTGTGCCAGTTTGTGCCGTCGAGCGAACCTTCGATGGCGTAGCGCGTGCGAAGTCCGTCGTAGCGACCGTACATATCACTCTTATAGTCGTGGAAGTTCACTTGCACTGCGCATACGCTTGCGGGGGTCTGCAAGTCGATGGTTGCCCATTGGGTGTCGTCGTTCGACGATGCCAACCAGAACGATTTGGTCTTTTCGTCGGTAAGACCGCTGCCGTCGTTGCCGTCGACTGCCGACGATGTTGTTACGGGCTTAGCGTACGAAAGGAGCATCCAGCCGCGGAAGTCGCCGTGATGTCCGGGCACTGCCGGCGCATAGTGGGGATAGTCGCCGAAGCGCGTGTCGCAGTACATAATGCCATCGGCGTCGAACATCGTCGGGAACATACACAGGCGGCGTTCCCAGCCGACGTTGATGGCGAGTGCCATCGAGGCGAAATGCCAGTATTTTCCGCCGGGACCGACAACGGTGCTGCCGTGGCCTGCGCCGTTCATATAGCCGCCGGGCTTGTACGATATCGGATTATGCTTTTGATAGGTGTATGGCCCCATCGGCGAGTCGGCAACGTAGACGCCGTCGCCGTAGACGTTAAATTCGGTGCCCGGAGCGGCGTATTGCATATAGTATTTGCCGTTATGCTTGGTCAACCACGGTCCTTCGATAAAGCCGCCGAGGTTGGTGTCGCTGACGTGGTTTTCGCCGAAGCGTTCCCAGCCGTGCTTTGCCAAGTCGAGGTTGAAAAGTTCGGTTGTCTCGGTCTTGGGGAGGAAACGACGATTCGGGTCGAGTTCCTTTGCGCGTATCGGATAGACGTTCGACGAGCCCCAGAACATATATGCACGGCCGTCGTCGTCGATAAACAAGTCGGGGTCTTGAAGGTCGAACAGAATGCCGGGAGTGGCTTTCCAGTTGCCCGACTTCGGGTCGTCGGTATAGAGCACGCTCATACATCCCGACGGGTCGCCGCACACGTAGAGCACGGAGTCTTTATAGTTGTGCGCTGCCGGAGCATTACTGCCCTGCGGATACCAATCGTTCGGTTTGATGAAGTCCCAGTTTTGGAGGTCGGTAGAATGCCAATAGCCGTGGGTACGAGTTACGAACATATAGTATTCGCCGCGAAATTCCACAACTGCGGGGTCGGCGCCCGAGCGATAAGAGATGTTCTTATCGGAATTGTATATCATATATGAATAGTCGACATTCAGCGGGTTACAATATGTGTCGTGATGCAAGTTTTGTGCCACCGGCAGCAACGTGCAACCTGCCAACGCCACTGCTGCTATCAATATCTTTTTCATCGTCAATATTATTTAAGGGTAAACATAATCGATTGGGTGTCGCGGCTGTTCGGACCGACCATCACGTCGAATTCGCCGGGTTCGGCAACGAAATCGAGGTCGGCATTGTAGAACTTAAGCATCTCGACGTCGATGGTAAAGCGGACCGTAGCGGTTTCGCCGGCTTTGAGGGCAACGCGCTTGTATGCCTTGAGTTCTTTGACCGGCGGCGTGATACTGCGGATGCGGTCGTGAATGTAGAGTTGCACGATTTCTTCGCCGTCGACCGCGCCGGTGTTCTTAACGTCGACTGACACGTTGATAGTCGAGCCGGAGGTCATTTCGTCGCTGCTCAGGCGCAGGTTCGAGTAAGCGTAAGTGGTGTAGCTCAAGCCGTAGCCGAACGGATAGAGCGGTTCGTTGGGCACGTCGATGTAGTTGCTCACATAGCGCGTATACCATGCCTCGGGAGCCATCGGACGTCCGGTGTTTTTGTGGTTGTAATAGATTGGGCATTGACCGGTGACGAGCGGGAACGTCATGGCGAGTTTCGCCGACGGATTAACTCGTCCGGTGAGCAAGTCGGCAATGGCATCGGCTGCCTTCGAGCCGCCTTCCCAAACTGTCAGGATGGCGTCGACGAGCTTTTCCTCGCGTTGGAGTGCCAACGGGCGACCGGTGAACAGGAGCATCACAACGGG
The DNA here is from genome assembly GCA_051872155.1 of Candidatus Limisoma sp. Classification (GTDB taxonomy): domain Bacteria; phylum Bacteroidota; class Bacteroidia; order Bacteroidales; family Muribaculaceae; genus Limisoma. Next base: position 5,610 of record JBJEDO010000146.1, on the reverse strand, counting down.
CTTGCCTGTGGCATGGAGCGCCTCGATGAGTCGGCGTTGTGTGTCGGGCAACTCCAGTGTTGCCCGACTTGCGCCTTCGCCGCTCATTGATGCGGACTCTCCGATGGCAGCGATTATCACGTCAGCCCCCGACGCCACGTCGATAGCCTCTCGCAACAACTCTGCATCATTGCCTCGAACATTATTTTTGTTGTCAGTGAAGTTATATTCCATCTTTTCGTCGTCGGCAAGGTTGCATCCGCGTGCATACGTGATGACCGCGCCGTCGAGTTGGTCGCACAAGGCGTCTGCCAAGCCGCGATATGTTGTTGCGTCGCCGTCGCGCCACATTGCCGGCATATTTGCTCGTACGTCGGCAAGCGGACCGATGATGGCTATACGCTTGTTATTCTTCAAAGGAAGCACGCCGTCCTCATTCTTCATCAACACATAGGATTCAGTGGCAATACGGCGTGCTATGCCCAGCTTCTCAGCCGTGCAGTTTTCCTTTTTACCTCTCTCCGCATCGCAGTATTGATACGGATTGTGAAAGAGACCTAAATCGTACTTGGCAGTCAACATCCGTCGGCATGCCGCGTCAATCTCTTCCAAGGTAATCTTACCTGCATTATAAAGTTTTAATAGTGAGTCGTGATAGTAGTCGGCAATCATATCCATATCCACGCCGCATTTAAACGCCTGAAGAGCAACATCTTCGGCATTGCCTACGCCGTGATACTCCATTTCTTTGATTGCCGTATAGTCGGAAACTACGAATCCGTCGAATCCCCAACGGTCGCGCAACACGTCTTCGAGCAACCAGCTGTGACCGGTCGCGGGAATGCCCTCAAACTCGTTGAACGAGGTCATAATGCTGCCCACGCCTGCCTCGACGGCTGCTTTATAGGGCTCCATAAAGCCGTTCATTGCGGCTTGGCGGCTCATGTCGACGGGATTGTAGTCGCGTCCCGATTCTGCCGCGCCGTAGAGGGCATAGTGTTTTACGCACGCCATAATGGTCTTCGGGTCGGCGAGGTTGTCGCCCTGATAGCCGCGCACCCAAGCGCGTGCCATGTCGGCTCCCAGCAACGGGTCTTCGCCGGCTCCTTCGCGGCTGCGTCCCCAGCGTGCGTCGCGACTTACGTCGACCATCGGGCTGTAGGTCCAGCAAATGCCGCCGGTCGATGCCTCTTCAGCGGAGATGCGCGCCGCAGCCTCAAGATTCTCGGGCTTGAACGAGCATGCCATACCCAATGGCATTGTGAATGATGTTTCGTAGCCGGAGCATACGTCGGCACCTATTATAATAGGTATGCCGATGCGGCTTTCCTTAACCGCCACTTCTTGCAATTTCCTTACGTCGTCAACGCCGTTGATATTGAATATTCCACCCACTTCGCAGCGGCGTATGCGGTCGGCAAGCGGGCACTTTTTCGGGTCGGGTTTTACATTTCCATAACTCGGCAAATTGAATTGTCCGATTTTCTCTTCAATGGTCATACGATTTAGCAGTCCGTCGATAAATTCGGTTTTTGACTTTTTGTCAAGTTCCGCGCGCGTGTAGCGAGCATCGTCTTTAGCCGACACCATCGTGACGGTTGCCAAAGCGATTGCCAAGAGTGAAATGTTGCGTAGTTTCATATCGTTTTCAATAGTTGATTTTTCGCTTTCCGCTGCAAAAATAGCTCTACACATCTTCCTTACCAAATTATAACACCCGCCTTAGCTACTTTATGTTATATAACACATTTTCAGCACTACGTTTTTACTACGTTAACGCCACCTAACTCATTACTCATCAACCTATTACTCATCACACTCTTCAACCCGAAAAAGTAGTAAAAAGTAGACACCTTCGCCGAAAAAATACAAATAAATTTACGCTCATATCCACATTTTCTACGTTTTCGAAGCCGAGATATCGCCCCGCGACCGCCTAAAAAGGAACGCTCGCGACACACAAAAGACCACATCTGCAAACAAACATTTGTGCACGTTTATAAAATGTATTACCTTTGCGTTTGCTAACTCCAAAGCATAAAAAAAGGCAAGAAGATGAGAGTACTGATAGTCAATAAATTCTACTACAATCGCGGTGGCGACTGCATACACGCAATGGGTCTCGAACGCCTGTTGCAATCCGCCGGCTGCGAAACGGCAGTCTTTTCGATGCAGTACGAAGGCAATGCGCCGAGCGCGTATAGCCGATTCTTCGCGCCCGAAGTGTCGTTCGACGGCGGCATCGCCAACAAACTCAAAGCAATGAGCCGAATCCTCGGCGGCGCCGGCGTCCGCAAGGCGTTCAACAGCATCGTCGACGCTTTCCGTCCCGACATCGTCCACTTCAACAACATCCACTCCTACCTCTCGCCGGCTATCGTCGAAATGGCGAAACGTCGCGGACTCAAAACCGTCTGGACCCTCCATGACTACAAGCTGCTCTGCCCCGCCTATTCCTGCCTCAACGCCGACGGAATCTGCGAACGCTGCATAACAGAAAGCAAACGCAACGTAGTGACCTACCGATGCATGAAAGGCAGCCTCGCAAGCAGCATTGCAGGATGGATTGAAGCCGAATACTGGAACCGTCGCCGTCTCGAAGCCGCTACCGACGCATTCATCGCGCCAAGCCGTTTTATGGCGCAAAAAATGACCGAAGGCGGGTTCAGCGCCGACAAACTCCACACGCTCTGCAATTTCGTCAACCCCGACTTCGTTAGCAACCTCGTTGTCGAAACCGACCGCCGACCGTATTGCGTCTACGTCGGACGTCTTTCGCACGAAAAAGGCGTGGCTACGCTTATCGACGCCATCAGTTCGCTGCCCTACGCACTCAAACTTATCGGCACCGGACCGCTCGAAGACGAGCTCCGCAAAAAAGCCGCAGGCAAAAACATCGAATTTCTCGGCAGCCTGCCTCCCGAAGAGGTGCGCCGCCACGTCGCAAAAGCGCGAATGCTCGTCCTGCCTTCCGAGTGGTACGAAAACAACCCGCTGAGCATCATCGAAGCCCTTTGCCTCGGCACGCCCGTCGTTGCCGCTCGCATCGGCGGTATCCCCGAGCTGGTACGCCCGTCAAACGGTGTGCTCTTCCGCAGCGGCGATGCCAACTCGCTGCGAAACTCCATCCGCAACGCCTGGGACCTCGATTTCGACTACCCGAACATTTCCGCAAAAGCCGTCAACGAATTCAACATCGACCGCTATCGCGACTCGCTTTTGAACATATATAACAACATTTAAAAAATTCCCGAATTCCCATGCAATATTTCGGGCTTTACTACGTTATGTAGTATTAGGAAAGAATATTTAGTAATGACAAAAAAGACAAATACACCAACCGACGCATCGATAATCCTCACTTATCGGTGTCCGATGAGGTGTAAAATGTGCAATATATGGCAAAATCCCACCGATAAGGACAAGGAATTGACCGCCAAGGAGTTGGAAGTACTCCCGAAGCTGAAATTCATCAACCTTACCGGCGGCGAACCCTTCGTACGCGAAGACCTTGCCGACATCGTCGAGGTGTGCTTCACCAAGACGCGACGAATCGTTATCTCCACCTCCGGATGGTTCGACGACCGCGTTATCGCCCTCGCCGAGCGTTTCCCTAACATCGGAATTCGCATCTCCATCGAGGGCCTGGCTCAGAAAAACGACGAACTCCGCGGACGTGAAGGCGGTTTCGACAAAGGTCTCAGAACCCTGCTCACCCTCCGCGAAATGGGGCTCAAAGACATCGGGTTCGGATGCACCGTGTCGAACAACAACTCCAAAGACATGCTCGCCCTCTACCAGCTGTCGAAAGAACTCGGCATGGAGTTTGCCACCGCATCGTTCCACAACTCTTACTACTTCCACAAGACCGACAACGTAATCACCAATCGCGACGAGGTGTGCAGCGACTTCGAACGTCTCATCAACCTCCAACTCCGCGAATCGCATCCCAAATCGTGGTTCCGCGCTTGGTTCAACATGGGTCTGATAAACTACATCGAAGGCAACCGCCGCATGCTCCCCTGCGAAGCCGGCACGATGAACTTCTTCATCGAACCCTACGGCGACGTTTACCCCTGCAACGGACTCGAAGAACGCTACTGGAAAGAGTCGATGGGCAACATCCGCCAAACTCACGACTTCATGCAACTCTGGAACAGCGAGCAAGCCGAACGCGTCCGCGCAATGGTGCGAAAATGCCCCAAAAACTGCTGGATGGTCGGCACGGCGTCGCCCGTGATGCACAAATACATCAAATATCCTCTCCGTTGGTCGATTGCCAACAAGATTCGCAGCCTACGCGGACTCCCCGCTTGCCTCGACAAGACCTGGTGCGACGTCGGGCAAGACCCCTCGCAAGGCGACCTGAGAGAAAAATTCTAACGCTATGAAAGTTGTAGTAACCGGCACACGAGGTATTCCCGAAATACTCGGTGGCGTCGAAACCCACTGCGAGGAACTCTTTCCGCGCATCAGCGAACTGGGCGTCGACGTGACGGTAATCCGCCGCAGTTGCTACGTAACCCCCGAAAACCGCCGCAGCGAATACAAAGGCGTCAGCCTCGTCGACGTCTATGCGCCTCGCCGCAAAAGCCTCGAAGCCATCGTCCACACCTTCCTGGCGGTCGTCAAAGCACGCCGACTCAATGCCGACATCGTCCACATCCACGCCATCGGTCCCTCGCTTATGGCGCCCCTGGCTCGACTCCTCGGCATGAAAGTCGTAACAACCCACCACGGACCCGACTACGACCGCAAAAAGTGGGGATTCTTCGCCAAAACGATGCTCAAAGCCGGCGAATGGTGCGGCGCAAAGTTCAGCAACCAAGTAATCGTCATCTCGCAGGTAATCAGCGACATACTTAAAACGAAACACCACCGCGCAAGCAACCTCATCTACAACGGCGTAACTCCGCCCGTGCGCTCCACTCACACCGACTATATAGAAAGTCTCGGCTTGTCGAGCGGAAAATATGTCGTCGCCGTCGGACGATTCGTCAAAGAGAAATGCTTCGACATGCTCATCGACGCTTTCACGGCGCTCAATCCCGAAGGCTACAAACTCGTAATTGCCGGCGATGCCGACCACCCCGACGACTACTCCGAGATGCTTAAACAGAAGGCGCGACGTAGCGGAACCGTCCTCACAGGTTTTATCCGCGGCGAACGTCTTAACCAAATCCTCACCAACGCCGCTCTATTCGTGCTTCCATCGACCCACGAAGGACTGCCCATCTCGCTCCTCGAAGCCATGAGCTACGGGCTCGACGTAGTGGTCAGCGACATCCCCGCAAATCGCCTCAGCCAACTCACCGCCGACGACATGTTCCGCACCGCCGACGTCGACTCGCTGCGCGATGCTCTTAGCCGAAAACTCGCCAATCCCGCGCCGCGAACATACGACCTCAGCGACTACAATTGGGACAACATCGCTCGACAAACCGTCGACGTTTACCTCCGCACCATCGAAGGAAAATAGCCTACTTTCTCGCCGTCGCCGTGTGCCGTCGCAATCTATCGTGCCGAAAAATTTGGCAATAACCACAAAAAATCATACTTTTGCAATTGTAAAGCCGGAAGCGGCTTACAATAATATTTATGAAGCGTTTTTGCTTATCCTTTAACTGAAAA
>JBJEDO010000145.1:0-37677 GCA_051872155.1 Candidatus Limisoma sp. | reverse complement strand
AGTTTTGATGCCGCAGCGAAAACGATTTCGTAATCCGACGGATTATGATTAATTTTGCAAACCGTAAAGCGAAATAACGATGAAACGACGAAACACAGTGTGTATCTACTGCGCATCGAGTGGCGATGTTGCGGCGGAGTACGTTGCCGAGGCAGGGCGTCTTGGCAGCCTACTTGCGTCGAGCGGTCGCACGATGGTGTGTGGAGCGGGCCGTACGGGTCTGATGGGCGCATTGGCAGATGCGGGCTTGGCAGCCGGCGGTCGTGTCGTTGGAGTTATTCCGCAGTTTATGGTCGACCGCGGATGGTGTCATGTCGGGCTTAGCGAAACGATAGTGACGGCTGATATGCATGAGCGCAAGCAGACGATGGCGCGTCTTGCCGATGCGGCGATAGCCTTGCCGGGCGGGGTAGGGACGTTGGAGGAATTGCTCGAGATTATCACGTGGAAGCAGTTGGGACTCTTCGACGGACCGATAATTGTCGTCAACACGTCGGGCTACTACGACCCGCTTATCGAAATGCTCGAGCGCGCCGCCGCCGAGCGTTTTATGAAGCGTCAGCATGCGAGCCTGTGGGCGGTAGCTGCCGATGCCGCGGAGGCGATTGAATTGTTAGACACAGTGCCGGACATTACGGCGGAACAAAAATATTGAATATGCCAAACCAAGCAGACAGTATAGCTACACCGGCAGTCGACAGCGTTGCCGAGGTGTTCAAGCCGGCAGCGGAGTTGACCGACACACTGACTGTGCACGGGGTAGGGCATGTTCGCAGCCTGACCACCTACAGCGAAATGACGCACGACGCCGGGCACGAGCCGGAGCCCTATATCGACACGCCGATACGCTCGATGGGTACGCTGTTGATGCTCTTTACGGCGTTTCTGATAGTGGCGTTTTGTTACCGCGTCGGGCGCAAATATTTTTCGACGATAGTCGAGAATACCTGGTCGGTTCGCCGCACGAAGAATCACCTCGACGACCACACGATGAGCGAAACCGTTACGATGGTTGCGTTGATAGCCCAGGCGGTGATTATGGAGGGCATGATAGTCTATTGTGCGTTTTTCGGAGCCGGCACGGGCATCGATGTGTGGACTTATGTGGCAGGAGCCGGCGTCGTCTACGTAGCGCAGTTGATACTGTTTCGGGTGATAGGCTTCATCTTTGCACGGCACATCGAAACCGATTTGTGGATACAAGGCTTCAACGCTTCGCAATCGCTTATGGGATTACTGCTTTCGCCGATAGCAATAATTATGCTATTTTTCCCGAATTATAACGGAATTATGACAATTGTGGCAATAATTATTTATCTTTTGGCACGAATTGCTTTCCTTTTGAAGAGTTTTAGAGTTTTTTACAATAAAATATTTCAGTGCTTTTATTTTATTTTGTACCTTTGCGCCGTTGAAATTGTGCCCTATCTGGTAGCATATAGGGCAATATTTTGTAATTAGTAACAACTCAACTTAACATTGTGAAAGTAAACAAGATATTAGTATCCCAACCGAAACCGTCGACGGAGAAGTCGCCCTATTTCGACATAGCACACAAGTATGGAGTGGAAATGGTGTTTCGTCCGTTTATCAAGGTGGAAGGGTTGACTTCGAAGGAATTTCGTCAGCAGCGCATATCGCTTGGCGACTACACGGCAGTAATTTTTACGGCTAAATCAGCCATTGACCATTTCTTCCGTTTGGCAAAAGAGACGCGTTATAACGTCCCGGAAACGTTGAAATATTTTTGCACGTCGGAGGCAATAGCGTTGTATTTGCAGAAGTACATCGTCTATCGCAAGCGTAAAATCTTCTTCGGCAAGTCGAACAAAATCGACGAGTTGATACCGTCGATGGTAAAGCATATCGACGAGAAGTATCTCTACGTGGTCAACGAAGCCAACAAGCCCGAAGAGGCGGCTTCGCTCGATGCCAATAACATCAAGTATACGCGTGCGGTGATGTATCGCACGGTGAGCAACGACTTTACGCCCGAAGAGAAGTTCGACTACGATATGTTGCTCTTCTTCAGCCCGTCGGGAATCAAGTCGTTGGTGAAGAATTTTCCGGATTTCAACCAAGGCGACATCCAAATCGGCTGCCTTGGAGCGACGACGGCAAAAACCATCCAAGACGCCGGCTTCCGTCTCGACCTGATGGCGCCGACACCCGAGGCACCCTCAATGCCCGCCGCTTTGGAACTCTACTTGAAGCAGAATAATTAATCGTAGTCTGTTGAACGACGGCTATCGATAAATCATAAACAACCATGGCCGAATACAGTCTCGATAAGACCCATAAATTGTGTAGCGGACGTGCTATCGACCGCCTTTTTGCAGAAGGCAAGTCGCAGGTAGCATATCCGCTACGCATGGTTTATGCGCCGACTTTGCGCAGCGAAGGACGCCCCGTGCAGTTTATGATTACCATACCGAAAAAACGCATCCGAGGGGCGGTAGGGCGCGTGCTGATGCGTCGGCGCATCCGCGAAGCATACCGACTCAATCGCGGGCTGATTGCCGACGACAACTGTCGTGCCGACCTGGCGTTTATCTACATAGCCAACGAGCCTACGCCATATTCGTTGGTCGAGCGCAAGATGCAACGACTCCTTGCCGGACTCCCCGAATTGATAAACAAAACCGCCGAAAAGTGAAAACGCACAACATCCTTTCGTGGATTCTGATACTGCCGATTCGATTCTATCGCGCATGCATCTCCCCGATGTTTCCGCCCGTCTGTCGCTATACGCCAACGTGTAGCCAATATGCCATCGAGGCAATCGTCAAGCACGGACCAGTCAAAGGGCTGTGGCTGGCTCTGAAACGCATCTGTCGTTGCCATCCGTGGGGTGGTAGCGGCTACGACCCCGTACCGTAATGCTCATCGACGCACATACCCATCAAGCTGATTCGACTGACGGCATAATCAGCGTCGAGCCACGCCGATTCGATCCGGCGCCTGGGCTGTCGTATTCCGTTGGCATACATCCTTGGAGTACGGAGCACGTCGGCGACGACGATTTTCGCCTGCTCGAAGCCGCCGCAAGCCATCCGCAAGTCGTTGCCATCGGCGAATGCGGCATCGACCGCCTCCGCGGTGCCGACATCGACCGTCAGCGCGTAATTTTCGAGCGTCACGTTGCCCTGTCGGAAAGGCTCCGCAAGCCGTTGATAGTCCACGAAGTAAAAGCCTCCGACATCATTCTGGCGGTGCACGCTCGGCTCAAGCCCGTGTGCCACTGGATGCGCCACGGCGCGCGATTCGGCATTCGTCAGGCAGAGCAATACGTCCGCCACGGCATCTACCTCGGCTTCGGCGCCATTCGCAATGAACAGACACTGCAAGCCGTGCCGCAACGACTAATCCTGCTCGAAACCGACGAAACCCCGTGGCAAATAGCCGCGCATCCCCTTGCTCCGACAGCAGAGCGCAACCTCGCCGAATTCCTCGCAAAGCTCTAACTCTCAATCCTCGTCGGGGCGGAATTCCAGAATGTCGGCAGGTTGGCATTCAAGAACCGTGCAGATAGCGTTGAGAGTGCTGAAGCGAATAGCCTTCGCCTTCCCCGTTTTTAGAATCGACAGATTCGCCTGCGTGATGCCAATCTTGCCGGCAAGCTCGCCGAGCGACATCTTTCGCTTTGCCATCATCACATCGAGATTTACTATTATTGCCATAATCCTGTCGTTTTAGATTGTAAGTTCTTGTTCCTCACTCACGTCAACCGCAATCGCATACAGTTTGCCGAACACAATCAGCACAAAGCAAGTAATCAGCATATACTCGTTGATGTAGATAGACAACTCGTCGCCGCCACCGTAGATGAGATTTCCGGCATTGCCGTCGACGAGCGAATAGACGAAATAGAGCGCCGACATTGCGTATATACTGCGGTGATTGCCTCTGAGAAACAGTTTGCCCGACGCGGCGCCGCGGACGATTTTGAAGAGAAACACCAACAAGGTTGCAACCAAAGCCAACGCCAGTGCGTAGCGAACCAACACTACCGAAATGCGAAGCCATTGAATGTCAGCCATTTCGCTCGGGATGTTGGAGGTGACATATTCCAAAGTACCCCACGATTGATAGCTGATAAAAGCCACAAACAGTGCGCAAAGCCCCGCACACGTCATAATCAGACCTTTTAATGATTTTGTTTTACTTTCCATAATTCAATAAAAATTTATTGTTTTTCGATATGCAAAGGTAATTGCAATTTTCTGTTTTGCAAGAATAATATATCGTTTTTCGATAAATTAACACACCGCCAACCGATTTCCGCCGGCAACAGCAGCGTTAGAGGTTGCCGAAAATGCCCCATGCTATTTTGCATATTATGATAGACAATAGACAATATTCTATTCAAAACGAATAGCTCTTTTGCTTTGAAAAGCGGATAAAAAGATGTACTTTTGCCGTAAGAGATAAAACAACCGAATGTATAACTTTATAAAACAGAATTTACGAAACAGATATAGAATCAAAAAAATTTCGGAAAAGCCATGCGGGCTGCGCTGAGTCACAACAAGGCTGTGACGAATTGGTGCAAAAGCATATTATTTCTATGATTTATATTGATTTAACCTGCGAGATGAGCTCTCGTGTGTAAAGTTAAGCGAGCAGCCATTTTCGCTACTTTTATTATTTAAAATGAAAAAATCTTTCTTCTTAGTTGCATTAGCAGCAACCGCTGTGTCGTCAAGTGCACAGATTTCTTTTCAGTCGAGCAATTACATCCATTTTGTTCCCGGCGCTTTGACTTCTGACAACATAGCAAAAATACATACGATTAGTGATGAAAACAATGTTGAAATATACGATGAGTCATTTAATCTAATAAAAAGTTTCACAGCCGGTGTATCGGCATATGTACGCGAAAGCAAAACCGAAACTTGTTCGGATTATCTGTCGCTCACAGGCTGCAGTGTCGACTTTAATGGTTATGTAAGCAAATGGGACGAAAATGGCAATGAGCATAGACTGACAGCAACGAGCGTAGATGATATGATTGCAAAGTTGAATTCATGGGATGATGGTAGTGGTAGAGAATACTACAAAATCACCATCAATGGTGTTGTCGGTGCTTACAATGACAATGATTTCTATTCACTCGACGCAGAAGGGCAAGTATTAGTGTATTATTGGTCTTTTAGTTCTTATGATTCTTCAATTGAGAATGAAAGTGCTTTGACTTGGGTTGTTGAATCAGACGATATTGACGAATATAATTATGGCTTAGAATCACTTGAGTATTACAATTTCGATAATTCTTCAAACACTGCTGATATGTCTTATAAGATTTCCCAAACATTATTCAATAATGACTCAAAATGGGAGTATGTTATAGAAAAGTATGGACCTTTGGAACTTAATAATACACGATACAGCATTGATTTTGACGGCAATGGGAAAGCAATTTTAAGGCGACATAGTTTGTACAGCAACTACGAAATCGGATACTCGATAATGAACGAAGATGGTGTGGAATTAGCGTTTATTGCAAAGAGTCAAGATGCGATATACCCATATATGTCTGATGTTTGTGTTTTTGGTAATAAAAAATATCTCCGTTGGGGTGAACAGATAGGAGATGTTGAATATGTATATCTCACAGACATAGACAATTACAGTGATGTTACGCTTACGGCTAAACACAAGAGCAATATGCGCATAATGTCGCAAGGCGATATGGTTGAAATCATTCTGCCGAAGGATGCTGCCGATGGCGAAGTTGGCATTGTGGGGATGAATGGACAGACGCTCGGTAAAAAGAAAGTTAATGCCGGACAGAACCGTGCAACATTCAACTCGGCAAATCTCGCAAAGGGTGTGTATAACGCCACTTTCACACACAAAAACGGCAAGCGCGAGTCGCAGAAGTTTATAGTGAAATAATTCAGGTTAAATTTTCAAGGGCTGCATCGCTGAGTGCAGCCCTTGTTTTATCGGCGTTATGTCTTTGCTTTGCCGCGGTCACTAACGACGGTCTCTAACGGCCTAAGCGTTTGACGGTGCGGATGAATTTCTTGGCGTAGTCGCCTTCGAGGAATACGACGTCGGTGAGCATTGTGTCGGCAAGCATGCCGGATTGGCTTATCTGGTAGGCTGCAAAGCTGCGGTCGGAGGTGTAGATATAGTCTACTTCGAGTGCCGACGGACCGGTGATGTTGAGCGTGATGCCGCCGAATCGTTTCGCTGTGGCGCGCAGGTTGTCGAAGTCGTTGGCATAGACTGTCGCACTGCTTTTGCGTATAACCTTTCCCGACGGTGTGTAGACCCAGTGCGTGCTGCGGCTCACCAAGCCGATACAGCCCACGATGAGCAGCGTCCACGAGCCGAAGAGTCGCGCTATGTTGAGGTTTGACGTCGGGGTGCTTACTTTGACAAAGAATGCCAAGTAGATGCCTGCGGCTATTATTAAACTGCTGATAATGATTGCGTTGATGTTTGCACGTCGCTCGATGTGCGGCATGGCTTTCGGGTTGAGTATTGCTATAGTTTCCATTGTGTTTATGAGTTAATGTGTTAATGAGTTGATGAGTTGATGAGTTGATGAGTTAATGAGTTGATAAAGTGGGATGCCTCGAGGCGTTGCGCGTCGAGGTAGGTTGTTAAATTAAATGGAAACTATGGTCTAAATGATGAGATGGCGAATAACGACGGTTAGCCGAGTAGCAGCGGCGATGCGTCCGGGACGGTAGGTTGTGCCGTAGACTTCGGCGTCGACCATTGCATTGCGGTGCGCTCCGGCGATAGCCATCCGTGCGTGAGTGGCGCCGTCGTGGCGTAGCTTGTTGACGATTTGCGAGAGCATACGTTTTGCGGTAGCGCCGAAGTGCTGCGCCGACGAATTGGCAGTCAAAGCGAAGCTACAGATGCTACTGCCTACGTCGTAACTGTTGCCTGCCGACGTTTCGTGGCGGTGCGGCACGCGTTCGCATTCGGCGGCTTCGCTAAACACCGTGAGGCTGCAAAACGCCGACGCAATAACGACGAGTATGTACAATAAATGCTTCATCTGCGAATATAACATTTTTAAGCCTTTTTTTGTTCGCAGTTTTGCCAAATTTGTCGGTTTATCTTGTTTTTGCTTGAGTTATTTACTACATTTGCAGCAAACCAAAATAAATCGCATCTATGAAAGAATTAAAAGGAACAAAGACCGAAGCAAACTTGCGCACAGCGTTTGCCGGTGAGAGTGAGGCAACTAATAAGTATAGCTACTACGCATCGAAAGCTAAAAAAGACGGCTACGTACAAATCTCGAAAATCTTCGAAGAAACGGCAGGTAACGAACGCGAACACGCTAAATTGTGGTTCAAACTGCTCCACGGCGGTGCAGTGCCCGAAACGCTTGAGAATCTCGAAGATGCTGCGAACGGCGAAAACTACGAATGGACGGAAATGTATGCTCAATTTGCTCGCGAGGCTTACGAAGAAGGTTTCGACAGCATCGGCGCTGCTTTCGAAGGCGTTGCAGCTATCGAGAAGGAGCACGAAGCTCGCTATCGCAAACTCTTCAACAACATCACCGAAAAGATTGTGTTCTCGCGCGACGGCGACTGCATCTGGCATTGCCTCAACTGCGGTCACATCCACATCGGCAAGGAAGCTCCCGAACTTTGCCCCGTGTGCAAGCACCCGAAGGCATACTTCCAGCTCCGCGCTGAAAACTACTAATCGACCTTAACAAAAGCGTTGCGCCTTGGTGCAACCGAGTAGGCGTGCAAGGTATGTATGCTGATTATCAGCCTATTATATACCATCGCCTGCACGGTCGCACCAAGGCGCGACCCTACAACTTGCTGATAATTAGCATGTTAACACCCGCGCCAGCGCCGTCTAACCGCATCGCAGACGCCGAATAAGCGCGCGCCAGCGCCTCTCTTACCTCTTCCCTCTCCACTCTCCGCTCTCCGCTCTCCACTTTTTTCGCCTAAATCTATTGCATTTCTCGCTACGATTGTATACCTTTGCACACCGAAATAAAAACGAAATATTAATCTGTGGAAAAATTTGGCTGCTTGCAACCACACTAAAAAATGCTAAAACTGCAAATCCCCTTGATTTTCAGCATTCTTAGCATTTTCCACGTAAAACGCATTGGAAAATGAACTACTTATTTACATCTGAATCAGTGTCGGAAGGACATCCCGACAAAGTGGCGGACCAAATCTCTGACGCCATCCTCGACAAACTGCTTGCCTACGACCCGACGTCGAAAGTGGCTTGCGAAACCCTCGTTACTACCGGACAAGTTGTGATTGCCGGCGAAGTGAAGTCGAAAGTCTACATCGACATTATGGACACGGCGCGTCGCGTAATCAACCGCATCGGCTACACCAAGAGCGAATATAAGTTCGACGGCGAATCGTGCGGAATTCTCACGGCTATCCACGAACAATCGGGCGACATCAACCGCGGCGTTGAGCGCGCCGATGCCGACAATCAAGGCGCCGGCGACCAAGGCATGATGTTCGGCTATGCCTCCAACGAGACCGCCAACTATATGCCTCTTACGCTCGACTTGGCTCATGCCATCGTCAGCACACTCGCCGACATCCGTCGCGAAGGTAAGGAGATGACCTATCTTCGTCCCGACTCTAAGAGTCAGGTGACCGTAGAATACAACGAAGCGGGCGAGCCGCAGCGCATCCACACCATCGTGGTAAGCACCCAGCACGACGACTTCATCACGCCCGTCGATGGTACCGTTGAGGCGCAACTTGCCGCCGACGCCGAGATGCTCGCGCAGATACGCCACGACGTTGCGACCATTCTTTTGCCGCGCGTTGTCGCTGCTCAACCCGACAAGATTAAGGCTCTCTTCGATGACGAGTTGATTCTTCACGTCAACCCGACCGGCAAATTCGTTATCGGTGGTCCTCACGGCGACACCGGTCTGACCGGACGTAAGATCATCGTCGACACCTACGGTGGTCGCGGCGCACACGGCGGTGGTGCTTTCTCCGGAAAAGACCCCAGCAAGGTTGACCGCTCCGCAGCCTACGCAGCGCGTCATATCGCTAAAAACCTCGTAGCAGCCGGCGTTGCCGACGAAATGCTCGTCCAAGTGGCATACGCAATCGGCGAGGCGCGTCCCGTGAGCCTCTGCGTAAACACCTACGGCAAGAGTCGCGTGGCAATGAGCGATTCCGAGATTGCAAAAGTTGTGGAAAGCATCTTCGACATGCGTCCCGCAGCAATCGAACGCCGTCTCAAGTTGCGTCAACCCATCTACGAAGAAACCGCAGCCTATGGCCATATGGGTCGTCAGCCGCAAACCGTCGTTAAGCACTTCAAGTCGGTCTACAACGGCGATAAAGACATCGAAGTAGAACTCTTCACCTGGGAGAAACTCGACTACGTCGACGCTATCCGCAAAGCCTTTAACCTCTAAGCCGCCTTCGGCAATGGAGAAAACCTATCACCACAACACGCTTCCCAACAGTCTGCGCATCGTCTATCAACGCCGACAGGGAAGCGTGGCTTATTGCGGGCTGGCTGTGCAGGCCGGCAGCCGCGACGACGGCGCTCGCCTCGGGCTAGCGCACTTCGTCGAGCATACCATATTCAAAGGCACGCGCCGCCGTAAAGCCTGGCACATCCTTAACCGCATGGAGCGCGTGGGCGGCGAACTCAACGCCTACACCACCAAAGAAGAAACCCTCGTCTACAGCGTCTTTCCCTCGGGCAACATGGCTCGCGCCGTCGACCTCATCGCCGACTTGGTGTGCAATTCCACCTTTCCCGAGCACGAAATCGACAAAGAGCGCGAAGTGGTCATCGAAGAAATCGACTCCTATCGCGATTCGCCCGCCGACGCCATCTACGACGACTTCGAAGACCTAATCTTTGCCGGTACGCCGCTCGGACACAACATCTTAGGCAACGAAGAAACCTTGCAAAGCCTAACCGGCGTCGACTGCCTCGACTACGTCGGCAACCTCTACGTGCCCGCCAATATGGTACTCTTCGCCGTCGACAGCATCCCCGCCGAGCGATTTTTCGCCCTCGCCGAGCGATATTTCGGAGCCATGCACCATCCGCTCAGCCGCAGCTCGTGCCAACCCGTCGCAGCCGCTCAGCCGTTTGACCACATCCGCGACATCGATGCACATCAGTCGCACACCATCGTCGGCGCAACAACCTTCGGCATGCACGACAGCCGCAAATACGCACTGCTGCTCGTCAACAACATCCTCGGCGGACCCGGCATGAACTCAACGCTCAACGTAGCCATTCGCGAGCGCCGCGGATATGCCTACACCGTCGAGTCGACCGTCACACTGCTCTCCGACGTCGGACTCTTCACCATCTACTTCGGCAGCGACCATCGCCACACCGCAAAGTGCCGCCGACTCATCGACGACGAACTTCGTCGCATCGCCGATGGCGGAATCACCGAACGCGCCCTCAATGCCGCCAAAAAACAGTACGTCGGGCAACTCATCGTCAGCAGCGAAAGCCCCGAAAGCCGCGCGCTCTCGCTCGGAAAAGAAGTGCTCAACTATGGCGCCACGCTCAACGTCGAAGCCGTTGCCGACCGCATCCGCGCTGTAACAGCCGACGACATCCGCGCTGTCGGACAAATGCTTTGTCAAAACCTGTCAACACTAACATTCCGATGATGATAAATTTCCGCCTCGCCATCGAAGCCGACATACCGCGCATTACCGCAATCTACGCCGCCGCACGCCGCTTTATGGCAGCCTCGGGCAATCCCAATCAATGGATTGACGGCTACCCGTCGGAGGCAGACGTTCGCGCCGACATCAGCGCCGGAGTGCTTTGGACCGCATGCCGCGCCGACGAAATCCTCGCCGCATTCGCCCTCATCGAAGGTCCCGACCCGACCTACGCACACATCCAAGGCGCTTGGCTCAACGACCATCCCTACGCCGTGGTGCATCGGCTCGCCTCGTCGGGCAAAGTCGGCGGAATCGGTGAAACCTGCCTCCACTGGTGCCTCGACCGATTCAACACCCTCCGCGTCGACACACACGCCGACAACAGCGTGATGCAGCGCACACTCATCCGCATGGGATTCGTCTACACCGGAATAATCCTTTGCCACAACGGCACACCGCGACTTGCTTACCAACTCGACCGCCGTTGAACATTTATCCAGAACAAATGTTATTATTGAAAATCAAATTACAACAATGAAACGAATACTACTACTCGCCGCTGCAGTCCTGGTGACAGTCAGCAGCTACGCACAATTCAACAATCCTGACAACCGCGCCTATTTCGGACTCCGTCTAAGCGCAAACATCAACAGTCCGTCGGATGTCTCCGTCGGCAAAGTCTCCTTCGACGGCTTCAAAACAGGTCCCGGATTCTCATTCGGCGGCGTCTACAACATCCCCGTGTGGCAAAACCTCTACGTAGAGCCCGGATTAATGCTATGGCGCGACACTTATAAAGAAAACGTGTTCGACGATGACGAACATGATGCAAAATATAAATTTAAAAAATTCGGCATCGCCATACCCGTAATGGTCGGCTATCGCTTCGACGTGTTCAGCCGCGGCGGCTGGAGCTTCTTCACCGGACCCGAACTACGCATCGGGCTTGCCGGAAAAGAGACCGACGGTGACGGGCATAGCGAAGACCTTTACGGCGACGAAGGCGTGGCAAACCAAGCCGACTGCGCATGGAATTTCGGCACAGGCGTCAACGTCGACAAATTCTACGTCGGATTTACCGCATCGATAGGAATGGCAGACATGTTCAAAGAGCAGCCCAAATACCGCGAAAACCGATTCTGTTTCTCCGTAGGCTATAACTTTTAGGCATGCGCTTGTAGCGAAAGTGGCGCAAACCGTTGGCGGATTTAGGAAAATGCCGTAAATTTGCATCCACATTCCCCGGTCCTGTAGTTCAACGGATAGAATAGAAGTTTCCTAAACTTTTGATAGGGGTTCGATTCCCCTCGGGACTACAAACAAAGAGGGTATATCAAAATTCAGTTTATTGATACACCCTCTTTCATTTTTCTCTCCACCGGCAAATTCCGCCCGAAACGCAAAATGAAACAAAAAATAATAGCGGAAGAGAAATGTCCACTCGAAATTAACTGCAAAATCACAGCAAAACCGCTCGGCACTACAAAGAAGCCCGGCTCAAGAAAATATAAATTTGTAGGACACAGCCACTCGGGGTATAACGCCCAACCGCCAGCCCCACAACGAAAACTCATCCCACGAGGGTGAAAGTTGGGTGAGGTTCTGCGATTGTATTTTGCGGCGGGAAATGGGGATTATTCCAATAAAATCAGCATATTTTATCTCGCTATCAAAAAAACACACTTGTACTTAGTCGCTTTTTTATATGTAGGTTATATCCCTGTGTATCAATATTGTAACCTAAATTATATTTACGCAAAATGTACTTAGCACGTACTTATAAGAGTTTTTAAGTGAAAATCTGTATAATTTTAAACCAAAATTCAAGGCCATAGAACTGAAACAAAAATTCAAAACCATAAAACAAAATTTACACTAACATGAAACGATTAATGACAATTAATGTAATGTATCGGTTTCTTATGGTGGTATTTTTGATGTTCGTCACGATGGCGGCATCAGCCCAGCAGACAAAGATTACCGGTACGGTAAAGGGACCGGGCGGTGAACCCTTGATAGGTGCCAGCGTACGCGTTGACAAGAGTAACAAGGGCACCGTTACTGACATTGATGGCAACTATGCCATTGAAGCATCTTCTTCATCTAACTTGGTTTTCTCGTATATTGGTTACGAAACCGCTAACGAGAAGGTTGGCGACCGTAAGGTTATTAATGTAGTATTAAATGAGAAGAGCGACGTTCTGAATGAGGTTGTTGTGATTGGTTATGGTACGATGGACAAGAAGGAATTGACATCTGCCATTTCGCACGTTGGCGAAAAGGACTTCCTTACGGTAAGTTCTCTCGACCCGTCAATGATGATTCAAGGTAAGGTTCCGGGTGTTTCGATTACGAACACGGGCGCGGGCGACCCGAACAATCAGGCAAGTATTCAGATACGTGGCGTATCGTCGCGTTCGGCAGGACTTGGTCCGTTGATTGTCATCGACGGTGTGCCCGGTGGCAATCTTACAAACATCAACCCGAACGACATTGCATCGTTCGACATTCTTAAAGACGGTGCGGCATCAGCTATCTATGGTACGCGCGGTTCTAATGGTGTTATCGTGGTGACTACTAAGAAAGGTAGCAAGGATGGTTCGGTTCACACATCTTACTCGGGTATGGTGTCGTTCGACGTTATCAACAAAGAGCTCGACATGATGACTGCTCAAGAATATCGCGACGTTCGCCTCGGATGGGGTGACACGGGTGTCGACTTGGGCGGTAATGTTGACTGGCTTGACGCTGTGAGCCGCATGGGTTTCACGCATCAACACACACTCTCTATGAGTGGCGGCAACGACAAGACGAACTACCGTGTCAGCGTCGACTATCGTGACGCAAAAGGTATCGACCTTCGTTCGGAACGTGAGGAATACGGCGGTCGTGCTTCTATTATGCATACAACTAAGGGTGGACTCTTCACTTTTACTGCCAACATGGCTCCGCGTATCATCTACCGCGACAACGCCGACTGGAGTGTGTTCAAGGATGCAATTGAGGCTAACCCGACTACTCCGTTGATGGATCCGGAAAATCCGGCACGTTATTATAATTTTATGGGACAGGTTGTCGGTTCTAACCCTGTTGAGCGTCAAAAACTCGAACAAGACCACGCCGACACGAAGCTTCTCGACTGGGATGCGACGGCGAAACTCAATCTGTTGCCGTTGCTTGCAAAAGGCGGCAAGAGCAATCATCGCCTTACAACGCAAGTGATGTTTGCCGACCATCAATATAGCAACAACAACACGTGGTTCCGTCCGTCGACGAGTACTATAGCAATCAATAACGGTCGCGAGGGCGAGGCAAGCCGTTCGTACTCAAAGGAACGCCAAGAGATTTTGGAATGGCTTACCAACTACGGAGGCAGCTTCGGTCAACACAATGTGAAGGTGATGGCAGGCTACTCTTATCAGTATTCGAACTATTCCGGCTTCAACGCCGAGAATAAGGACTTCCCGAACGACGGACTCGGTGCCGACAATCTCGGCTCCGGCGAATATGCGAAGGAGGAAGGCGAAATTTGTATGGGTAGCTATAAGAACGACTCCAAGTTGATAGCGTTCTTCGGCCGTGTAAGTTACGACTTTGCCGGCAAGTATATGTTTACTGCATCGTTGCGCCACGAGGGTTCATCGAAGTTCGGTGAGAATCACAAATGGGGTAATTTCCCCGCAGTATCAGCAGGTTGGCGTATTTCCGACGAGCAGTTTATGAAAGACGTAAAATGGGTTAACGACTTGAAGTTGCGCGCCGACTTCGGTGTAACGGGTAACCAGGATTTCGGCAGCTATCTTTCGCTGAACACGATGACCGGATTCGGTTATTATTTCTACAATGGCAGATACTTCCAAGTATGGGGACCGTCGAAGAATGTCAACCCCGATTTGCGTTGGGAAAAAGGTAAAAACTGGAACATCGGCGTCGACTTCTCGCTCTTCGGCGACCGCCTGTATGGTTCAATCAACTACTTCAACCGTCGTCAGCAAGACCTGCTCGGCAACTACAAGGTATCGGTTCCGCCGTATCTCTTCGACGAGACGTTTGTCAACGTAGGTACGATGAAGAATACCGGTGTTGAAATTGACCTTAACGTCCGCGCAGTCAATACGAAGGATTTCTCTTACGACATCAACTTCGTAGGCACAACACAAAGCAACAAATTCGTTGATTTCAGCAACTCACAATATGTAGGTCAAGACTACTATGACGTATGCAGCACGGAAGACCCGTATCCGTTCTACAACCTACAACGCATCCAGAAAGGCGAGTCGCTCGGTAATTTCTATATGTGGCGTTATGCGGGACATACCGCCGACGGCGAATGGCTGGTATACGACAAGGACGGCGACATCATTCGTGCATCGCAAGCAAGCGACGCCGACCGCACAGTGGTTGGCAATGGTTTGCCTAAGTTTACTATGTCGATGTCGCACTCTTTCCGCTATAAAGATTTCGACTTGTCGTTGTTCTTCCGCGGAGCGTTCGGATATGACATCTTCAACATCCACGACTTCTACTATGGTACGCGCAACTTCACGGGCAACCGTCTGACAAAGGCATACGCAAAGAATTTCGTAGTATCGTCGACCTCGAATCCCGTTGTGTGCGACTACTTCCTTGAACGCGGCGACTATCTGAAGCTCGATATGTTAACATTGGGATATACCTTCAAGCCTGAAAACTGCCGATTCCTCGACCGTATCCGCCTCTATGGTACGGTGAAGAACGTGCTGACGTTGACAAAGTTCAGCGGCGTCGACCCATCGACCTACCAAGTTAACGGTCTTACCCCGGGTGGACAAGGCTCACGAACTTACTTCCCCTCTACTCGCCAGTTTATCTTAGGCATGCAAATTGATTTCTAATAACGATTAATTCAGAAAAATCATGAAGATATTCAAATATTTAGTCTCAGCAGCACTGGGTGTAGCCACACTGACGGGTTGCACCGACCTCGACGAGACCCTTTATGACCAAGTGGGCACACAAAACTACTACAACACGAAGATGGATGTCGTGCGTGCCACTTTCCGCCCGTTTGAACATGCTTTTTGGAGCATCCAGAGTCGCCATGTGCTCAACGAATTGTCTGCCGACCAACTCATCACGCCGACACGCGACGGATGGTGGGACGACGGAGGTAAATGGCGCCGCCTTCACTACCACGAATGGAACGTCGAAGACGGTGGTGACCCCCAAACAGAGTGGAACGGTTGCTTCCAAGGCATCATGCAAGCCAACTACGTTATCGAAGACCTTGACAAGCTTTCGCCCGAAAAATTCGGCTTCTCGCAAGCGGAGTTCGACAACCTTAAGGCACAATGCCGCGTACTGCGTGCTTGGTTCTACATTCGTCTTCTCGACGCGTTCCGCAACATACCTCTCGCTGTAAGTTTCAACGACGTGTCGCAAAACACCGAGACGCAAGTCGAGCCGAAGAGAATCTTCGAATTCATCGAAAGCGAATTGCAGGAGACAATACCTATGCTCGTCGAGAAAACGAGCCTTGGCAGCAACTCCACCATCCAAGGACAATGGACGAAAGCCGGCGCAGCAGCGCTTCTCGTTCGCCTCTACCTCAACGCCCAAGTCTATATCGGCGAAGAGAAATACAACGAATGTGCAGCAATCGCGCAAAAGATTGTCGACGGCGAATATGGCAAATATGCCGTAGCCGACCGCTGGGACGCAGCTTTCGACTGGGACAACGACAATTGCGACGAAGTAATCTTCGGTTTCCCCGCAGATGCCGGTTACACTTATTGGCAATATCAAGGCGATACATATTGGTGGACAGTACCTGCACGCGCACGCTACTACTTCAACGACTCCAAGTGCAAGGCAGGCGACCACAACACCAAGTATGCCGCATCTCCGAGTTTCGCGCCCAACGGCGAGCCGCTTAACTATCAACTGGGTATGACTGTGAATAAGTTCCGCAAGTATCCGGGTGACGTGCGCATGAAACTCTACCGCAATCTTGGCGATAGCCGCCGCGAGGGAATGTTCCTCTATGGCTATCTCGAATATAAAGACGAAAACGGAGCGACCAAGCGAGTAAAAGCGCCGGAAGTCGACTACGAATTGTATATCCGCGATGCCGTTGGTAAGTTCCAAGGCTTAGACCCCAACAAATGGCTTGCCGCAACGACGAGTACGCTTCGCGACGGCGACCATAACTCCGGATGGCATTTCGCCAAATATCCGTTCTATTCCGACGACGACCTTCACCAGATGGAGAGCGACTACACCGAAATTCGCTTGCCGGAGGTGATCTATTCGCTTGCTGAATGCAAACTGCGTCAAGGCAAGAAAGCAGATGCTGCACGCCTGCTCAACTCAGTGCGCCGCCGCAACTATCCTGAAGAAAATCTCGCGGAAGTGCTCTACGTACCCGACGGTAAAGCCGAACTCGACATGGACGAAATGCTCGACGAATGGGGCCGCGAGTTCTTCGCAGAGAGCCGCCGACGCATCGACCTTATCCGCTTTGGCAAGTTTACGTCCGCAACATGGTGGGACAAAACTCCTGACGCTGATTCGCACACTGAGATATTCCCGATTATGCGTCCAATCCTCAACGCAAACAAGGCATTGAAACAAAATCCGGGATATAACGAATAAGGAGCAAGTATAACATAAAAAAGACATCGATTATGAAACTTAAGAATATATTTTTCGGACTTACCGCAGCTGTAGCCACAATGTGTCTTAGCAGTTGCGATGAAGAAAGAGACCCGATAATCATCGAGGGCGACCTGCCAATCAAGACATCCGTCCTCTACATGGTGGGCGACGCCACTCCCAACGGATGGAGT
The DNA here is from genome assembly GCA_051872155.1 of Candidatus Limisoma sp. Classification (GTDB taxonomy): domain Bacteria; phylum Bacteroidota; class Bacteroidia; order Bacteroidales; family Muribaculaceae; genus Limisoma. Next base: position 20,216 of record JBJEDO010000145.1, on the reverse strand, counting down.
ATCGACAATCCCACACCGCTGGAGGCTTCTGCCGACGACCCATTGGTATTCTCTTGGGAAGGCTCGCTCTACACCGGCGAAATCAAGCTCTGCTTGACAACAGGCAGCTGGGATGCTCCTTTCATTCGTCCCGAGAATAACGGAACATCAATATCGAAGACCAACATCACCGACCAGAAGTTCATTATGCATGCCGGCGACCCCGACAACAAATGGCGCGTGACCGAAGCCGGCAAGTATCGCTTGACGTTCGACTTGCGCAACTGGACAATGTCGACCGAGTATCTCGGCGAAAACGATGCACCGGTAATCGACCCGATTGTAGCGGATGCAGTATACATGCTTGGCGATGCTACTCCTAACGGTTGGGACAACAACAATCCGACGGAACTCGTCAAGAAGTCGCAATACATCTTCGAATACGAAGGCGAACTTCACGCCGGCGAGATGAAGGCTTGTCTTGAGAAAGGTAGTTGGGATGTGCCGTTTATTCGTCCTACCGCAGCCGACTGCAAGATTAACAAGAGCGGCGTAGAGAGCGCCGACTTCGTCTTCACAACCGGTCCCGACAACAAGTGGCGCGTAGAAGAGGCAGGTATTTACCGCCTTACGTTCGACCTCGAACACTGGATCATCGAGGCTGTGTTTGTCGCTGAGGTTGAATCGTCGACCGATCCTATCGAAACAGAGACACTCTTCATGATTGGCGACGCCACACCCGGTGGCTGGTCGATGGACGACGCTTCGCAATTCACTCGCGCTTCAAACAAGTACGTCTTCAATTGGGAGGGCGAACTCGTGCCCGGCGAAATGAAGGCTTGCTTGGTACAAGACGGCACGTTCTCTTGCCCGTTCCTTCACCCGTCGACAGCCGACGTATCGATTTCGTCGGCAGGCGTGGCTGCTTCCGACTTCCTCTTCTATGCAGGCGACCCCGACAATAAGTGGCGCGTCACCGAAGCAGGTAAATATCGCATCACGTTCGACCTCGAACATTGGACAATCAAGGCTGTAATGCTCAGCAGTTCAGGTTCGACGAAAGAGCCTATCGAAACCGAGACGCTCTATATGATTGGCGACGCAACACCTAACAGTTGGTCGATGGACAATCCGACAGAATTTACTCGCAGCGGAAGCGACAAATACGTCTTCACTTGGGAAGGCGAACTCAAGACCGGCGAAATGAAAGCTTGCTTGGTAAAAGACGGCACATTCTCTTGCCCGTTCTTGCACCCGTCGACAGCCGACGTCACGATTTCGTCGGCAGGCGTGGCTGCTTCCGACTTCCTCTTCTATGCCGGTGAACCCGACAACAAGTGGAAAGTCACCGAGGCAGGTACATACCGCATCACCTTCAACCTCAAAGACTACACAATTGCTGTAGAGAAAAAATAATGTAATCAAAACTTTACAATAATAGCAACAATGAAAAATATGACATTAATGACAATAGCCCTTGCGGCAACATCGTTGATTGCCTCATGCAAGGACGACGTGGAGATGAAATATCCTCCGAAGTATGAATTGCCAGACTTGCCGGAGGTCGATGGCGTCCACGACAATATGAAGGCGCCTCTCTATTGGAGCGTCTATGAGTACTGCTACGAGAAAGAGCGTCAAGGCGAGTCGACCATCGACATCTCGCCCGACGAATGGGACAAAATCATCGATTTCGTGGCTACAAACCTCAAACCTCATGGCTACGACATGATTTGCACCGACGGTTTTATTGCAATGCTGTCGACCGACGCTTCAGGCTATATGACTCAATATGGCTCGATTTCGTTGAAAGACCTCGTTGCCAAGTGTAAAGCCAAAGGTCTCAAACTCGGCGTCTACGACAACCCGCTGTGGATTCACGGTCCGCGCGACACAAAAATCGAGGGTACGGAATTTACTTTTGCCAACTTGTACTACAATGGCACGACTTCCGTGATGAACCCCGGCACCGAAGACAAGTGGTTCCACTGGGCTGTGGCTGAGAATCCCGGCTGCAAAGAATACATCGACGGTTTCTTCAAGCACTACAAAGAACTCGGAGTTGATTTCATCCGTATGGACTTCCTCTCTTGGTATGAAGACGGCAAAGACCGCGGTATGGGAATCGTAGGTCGCGGTTATGGTCGTGAGAGTTATGCTCGCGCAATGGCTTACATCGCCGAATCGGCTAAAAAGTATGGCATCTTCACCTCGCTCGTAATGCCGCACTTGTATAACGACGCCGAACTCGAAGCACGTTATGGCAATATGATTCGTATCGTCGGCGATACCGGCGGCGGTGGCTGGTGGCACTGCTCTGCAAACGACAAGGGCAAATCGTATGCCAACTGGCCTAACTGCAACAACCAGTTTGACGGCTTTGTCTATTGGTCGCACCTCTCCGGACGCAACAAGGTAATCCTCGACGGCGACTTCATCCGCCTCAACAAGTTCGAAACCGAGGCTGAGAAACAAACGGAAATTTCGCTTCAACTCATTGCCGGAGGTCCGGTGGCTGCTGCCGACCAATATAACACCATTGGCGACAACACCAAGTACTACACCAACGACGAAATGCTCGCGCTCAACCGCGATGGCTTTGTCGGCAAGCCGCTCAGCGACAAACTCAACGACAAGAAAAACGAGATTTGGTACGGACAGATGTCGAACGGCGACTATGTGCTCGCTCTGTTCAACCGCAGCGACAACACGTCGACCGTATCGGTTAACTTCTCTGAATTGGGCATCACCGGCGAGATGAACGTGCGCGACTTGTGGGCTCACGCCGACGAAGGAAAGGCTTCGGCTATCACTGCCAACATCCCGGCTCACGGTTGTAAAGTGGTAAAATTGACTAAATAAAGATTGTTTAATTCCTATATAGGTTTCATTATGCTTCAGACTTTCAATAGGTTCTATATATCCGCAATCTGTGTAATGGTGGCACTCTGTGCCACCTCACAGACTGCATCCCACTCCGTGACGTCGCCCGACGGAAATCTTCAAGTGACTTTCTCGCTGACCGACGAGGGCGTGCCGACTTATAAGATTGACTATAAGGGCATAGCGGTGGTTAAGCCCAGCCGTTTGGGCATGGAACTCAACGAGGAAAACTCGTTGATGGACAAATTTCGCATCAACAATGCCACAACATCAACTTTCGACGAAACATGGCAACCGGTATGGGGTGAAGAGAAAAACATTCGCAATCACTACAACGAGTTGTTTGTCGAACTCGAAAAACCGACTAACGGACGTTTTATGAATTTCCGATTCCGCGTGTATGACGACGGCGTAGGTTTCCGCTATGAATTCCCGCAACAGCAGTTTCTTCCATATTTCACTGTCAAAGCAGAACATACGGAATTTGCTATGGCAGGCGACCACACCGCATGGTGGATTCCCGGCGACTACGACACTCAAGAGTATGACTATACGGAGTCGCGACTTTCGGAGATTCGCGGTCTGATGGAGTCTGCCAAGTGCGACAACGCTTCGCAGACGTTCTTTTCTCCGACGGGTGTGCAAACTTCTCTGCAGATGAAAACCGCCGAGGGGCTGTATATCAACATCCACGAGGCTGCTCTCGTCGATTACTCTTGTATGCACCTCGACCTCGACGACAAAAACCTTGTGTTCCGCTCGCAACTTACGCCCGACGCTCAAGGCAATATGGCACATTGCCAAACGCCGTGCACCACTCCGTGGCGTACCGTTATGGTGGTCGACGACGCACGCAAAGTGCTTGCTTCGCGTCTGATTCTCAACCTCAACGAGCCGTGCAAATATGCCGACACGTCGTGGATTCAGCCGGTGAAATACGTCGGCGTTTGGTGGGAAATGATTGGCGGAGGTAAGGCGTGGTCGTACACCAACGACCTTCCGTCGGTGCTTCTCGGCAAGACCGACTATTCGAAATGCAAACCTCACGGAAATCATCCGGCAAACAACGATAACGTTCGCAAATATATCGACTTTGCAGCCGAGCACGGTTTCTCGCAAGTGCTTGTCGAAGGTTGGAACGTCGGTTGGGAAGACTGGTTCGGACACGAAAAAGACTATGTGTTCGACTTCCAAACTCCTTACCCCGACTTCGACATCAAGGCGCTCAACGATTATGCACACTCCAAAGGCGTGCGACTGATGATGCACCACGAAACATCCGCTTCGGTGCGCAACTACGAGCGCCATCTCGAAGCCGCTTACAATCTGATGAACAAGTATGGCTACAACTCGGTTAAGAGCGGTTATGTCGGCAACATCCTGCCGCGCGGTGAACATCACTACGGACAATGGATGAACAACCACTATCTCTACTGTGTGACCGAAGCCGCCAAGCATCACATTATGGTAAACGCCCACGAGGCTGTGCGCCCCACCGGATTGTGCCGCACCTATCCCAACCTCATCGGCAACGAGTCGGCGCGTGGCACCGAGTATGAGTCGTTTGCCGGCAACAAGGCGTTCCATACCACAGTTCTTCCGTTTACCCGCTTGCAAGGCGGTCCGATGGACTATACGCCCGGCATTCTCGAAGGCGATATGAACAAAATCGACCCCGGAAAGCATCATCACATCAACTCGACGCTCGCCCGTCAGTTGGCTCTTTACGTTACGATGTACAGCCCGCTGCAGATGGCTGCCGACACTCCCGACAACTACAATAACTACTTGGATGCATTCCAATTCATTAAGGATGTAGCTCTCGATTGGGACGAAAGCCGCTATCTCGAAGCCGAGCCCGGACAATATATCACCATCGCCCGCAAGGCTAAAGGCACCGACAACTGGTTTGTGGGCTGCACAGCCGGTGAGAACGGACATCAGTCGGAATTCAAACTCGACTTCCTCGACAAGGATAAAAAGTATGAGGCTATCATCTATGCCGACGCAAAAGATGCCGACTACAAGACGAATCCTCAGGCTTACACAATTACCAAACGCACCGTCACAGCCAAGACAGTGCTCAAACTCAAAGCCGCTCCCGGCGGTGGATATGCAATTAGTATAAAGAATCTGAAATAATGGTAATGAACAGAATATCCGCATTTAGGGTTGTAACAACCCTGCTAAGTGTATTGTCGGTTTTCTCGGCGGGTGCACAAAGCAGTACCGACAACCCTGTAGCAAAGAGCGAATCTATGGTGGTGAGTGGAAACGCCCGGTTTACGGTTCTTACCCCGGAGATGATTCGTATAGAATACAGTAGCACAGGACAATTCGAAGACCGCGCAACATTCACCGTAGTGAACCGCAATCTCGATTTGGTGCCGTTTACGACAGTTGAAGATGGCACATACCTCTATATCAACACCGACCGTCTGAAACTCAAGTATCGCAAGGGATACGACCCGCGTACCGTGCCGGCTTCGCCCGACAACCTGTTGGTCACCATTGACAACAACGGAACATCCACTCTGTGGTATCCGGGCAAGCCCGACCCGTTGAACCTTAAAGGCACATGCCGCACCCTCGACGGACTGATGGGCGACAGCAAGCGCTCGGAAATGGAGATGGGTCTCATCTCTCGTTCGGGCTGGGCTGTTGTCGACGATTCATGGAGCGCCGTGCGTTCCGACGGCGGACGCTCTTACGCTCTCGTGCCAAATGACGACATGGGATATCCTTGGTGGGACAATCGTACAGACCCCCATGCCATGGACGTATATCTCTTAGGCTACGGCAACAACTATCGCAAAGCAATTGCCGATTATACAAGCATCGCCGGACGCATTCCGCTGCCGCCTGACTATGTCTTCGGATATTGGTACAGCAAATACGCATCCTATTCCGCCGACGACTACAGGCAGATAATGAGCGACTTGAAGAGCAACAACATTCCTACCGATGTCATGATTCTTGATATGGACTGGCATTGGAACGGCAATGCTTCAAGCATGTCGGAAGGACGTGGAGGCTGGACAGGTTGGTCGTGGAATACAAACCTTATCCCGGATCCTGTCGGCTTGCTCAACGACATGCATGCAGCAAACTTCAAGACAGCGCTTAACCTGCATCCCGCCGACGGCATCAACAAAACAGAGTCGCCGACCTATTTCGACCAAATGCAGAGTCAGCTTTCCGGTAAGTATCTCAACGGTAACAAGGATAATATCAATTGGAGTCTCGACTGGCCGGATTTCACAAAGTCGTTCTTCTCAACAATCATCCGCGACCACGAGCGAGAAGGCGTAGACTTCTGGTGGCTCGACTGGCAGCAGTATCTCACCAGTCCTTACACCAATTCGCTCAGCGAGACATTCTGGTGCAACCATGTCTTCTTCAACGAGGCAAAGAAACGCAACCAACGCCCTGTTATTTTCCATCGTTGGGGTGGTCTTGGCAGTCACCGTTACCAGATAGGCTTTTCGGGCGATGCCAACATCAGTTACGAGGCGCTTGCTTTTGAGCCCTATTTCACTGCCACAGCCTCAAATGTGGGCTATGGCTATTGGGGCCACGACCTTGGCGGGCACATGTACAGCAACGACGAGCTAATCAATAATCCCAACCTCGTATTGCGATGGATACAGTTCGGAGTATTCACACCCATATTCCGTACCCATGCCACAGCCGATTCGCGCATTGAGCGCCGTATATGGAAATTCCCCAATTTCCCGCTCATTCTCGACGCCGTACGCCTTCGCTATTCGCTCTTCCCCTATCTCTACACAATGGCTCGCGAGGCTTACGATACGGGAATATGCCTGTGTCGTCCGCTCTATTACGACTATCCGGACGCTGCCGAGGCTTATGAGTTCGATGGCGAATATATGTTCGGCAACGACATCCTTGTTGCACCTATCACGTCGAGAGCAGACGCAAACGGGCTGACAGCGAAAGAGATTTGGTTTCCGGAGGGCAAGTGGTGGAGCGTCGCTACCAACGAACTGATTCAAGGTCCGTGCAAGCGAACTATAGAGTATACGGATGCACAAATACCTTACTTCTTCCGTCAGGGAGCCATCATACCCTACAATCCCGAGACGGTGATGAACGTCACGGAGCGTCCCGACAAACTGGTGCTCAACGTCGTAGCAGGTTCCGACGGTTCTTTTAAACTTTACGAGGACGACGGCAACAATGCTGATTACGACACTAATTATGCCACCACGTCATTTACCCAGACCCTTACAGGCAACAAGGCTGTCTATGTGATTTCAGCCCGTCAGGGAACATATAGCAAAGCGCCCGTTTCGCGTTCCTACGAGATGCGTATATACAACAGCGCAGAACCGCGCTCTGTCAAGGTCAACGGTAATACTACGGAATACAGCTTCGATGCCGCCAAGCAGTGTGTCACCTTCCAAATTCCGGAGGCTGCTTGTTCTTCCGAGACAACTGTTGTCGTTGAATACTACGGAAATACGGCAGTAGATACGATTTCAGGTTCTTCTTCAAATGTCTGCTATGATGCACAGCGCCGCTGTCTCATAGCGACATTTCCTCAAGAAACTCAGAACGTTGCAGTAACGGTATGCAATTCCTTAGGCAAGCAGATGCTCGAACAAACTTTTAGCAAAGTCAACAGTTTCAGCGTCGACCTTTCAAAGCTGTCGTCCCAGCTATATATAAGCAGGGTGGTGGCAGACGACCGTACGTATATCTGCAAATTCATAAACAAATAATCAATCTTAGACAGTATGAAAAAACAGTTTATTCTATTTTGTTTCCTTTGTATGTCTATTTGTGGCGTAGCAGCAGATATGTCAAACTCTATGGAACTGTCGCAACTCTACATAATCGGTGACGCAACTCCATATATGTGGGATGTGAACGCGACTCCCGATATGGATCGCGTGGCAGATGGCGTATTCCGCTGGACAGGACGTCTTGAGGCAGGACGTGAGTTCAAGTTTATCAACAATCGCGGCTTCTCCAAGCATATCTTCGGAACCGCTTGCGGTCAGCCCGTCTCGGCAGGCAACACATACGCGTTGACCTTCGTTGTCGACTGGACGCTCGATGGCAGTAAAGACTTCAAGTTCGTACCCACCACTACCGCCGACTATACCATCTACGTCGACCTGAACACGATGATGATGTCGGTGAACGAAAAAGAAGACCCCGTTAGCCTTCCTGCAACTCTCTATGCCACAGGCTCGGCTCTCGGTGGCGATGTGGTGGCATTGCCCCTTTATGGCGATTCAGAGTTTAAAGCCACACTCACATTATCTCCGGGCAACATCATCCTTATCGACACCCCGGAAATCGCGTCGAACACCACCTGTTACCTCCCGCTTTTCGATGGTGTCGACATAACATTCGGTGATGGTTACACGTCTTCGCTTATAACGTCGGCAACACCCTGTTCGCACCAAGGTTGGAGCGTGAGCCTTCCCGGCACATATACCCTCCACGGATTGGTGGAAAACAATAAAGTATTTGCACGTTTTTTCCGCCAATATCGTGAGCTGTACATTGTAGGTGGTTGCTGCCCCTTAGGCTGGAACTACTGGACCGACCCGCAATCTTTACGTTTCTCCGCTTCAGCGTCGTCTCCCGAGGAGGTGGTTTGGGAAGGAACTCTCAAGCCCGACTGGGGCGAAAGCCGCGAAGAACCCAATAAATTTAAGATACTCACCGCTCAAGATTGGGGAGGTGTCAACTTCCATCCTTACGAAGCAGACCATACGATAATCGGCGAGAGCAGCTACCGTTCAACGGGCGGTCCGGACGTGAAGTGGACAATATCCCAACCGGGCTACTACCGCATCACCCTCAACACAGCCAAGGAGACCATACGTGGCGAACTGCTAAGCACAGAAAGTGTCCTTTCACAAGAGCCTACTGCTAACGGGTCGGTCAGCGTCGTTGGCAACGACAAAATCGGGGTCGGGGTATCATCCTCGTCGGTTGTAGTGAACGTAGCGGAAACACCCGCCGACGTCGTGGTGACCGCAATCAGCGGACAGACAGTTTGCAAAGGCAGAGCCTCGGCAGCGCATCCCTACACGTCTCGTCCTCTTGTCGACGGTATATATTTAGTGAGCGTGATGACCTCCAACGGGACATTATGCCGAAAAGTAGCGATAAAATAACAACCTTTAAAAACCAAAATATTATGAAAGTAAAAACAATTACGCAAAGTTTTTTAGGCTGCATCCTTTTAGCAGCAAGTTCATTAACCGTGCATGCAGCCGACCGTCTTCTCATCGTCGGCGATGGCGTTTGGGGTGGCTGGACAATCGACAACAGCATCGTAATGATGAAGAACGCAACCAACCCCGACCTGTTTACGGCAACCGTAAACCTTAATGCCGGCGGCGACTTCAAGTTTCTCACTGAAACATGGTGGGGCGCGCTCGAATACCGTGCCGGTGATACCGGTGTTACACTCACTGTAGGCGAAGCAACTCCTCTCGTTACGAGCGACGAGAACTCTAACGACAACAAGTTCCAAGTGAGCGAAACAGCCAACTACGACATCGTCTGCGACCTTACCGCAAAGACTGTTACAGTAACCAAAGCCGATTATCAAGCTAATGCGTTGAAACACACCGCTCTTTGGCTCATCGGCTCAGCAACTCCCGGCGGTTGGAATCTTGCCGACGGCGCTATGCTTACACCGACAATCGGCAACCCGACAGTGTTTGCCGGAACGGTCGACCTCGTTGAAGGAGAAATGAAAATAGCGGTTAATAGTCAGACAGGCTACGGACAGACGTTCTACCAGCGCGACACTGAAAACGACGCGAAAATGGTGTTCGGCGGCGACGACAACAAGTGGAACATTACTCAAGCCGGAAAATATGACGTAACGGTTGATGTTGTCAACATGACAATCTCAATCATCGAAGCCGGTTCGGGTAGCGTCTCTTCTATCGAAAGCGAAGCGAACGCAGAAACCGTTGTCTACGACTTGAGAGGCAACCGAGTATCAGCTAATACTCTTTGCCCGGGCATTTATATCGAAAAATGCGGCTCAAAGACTCGTAAAATTATGGTTAAGTAAGAGCCGATTGCTTTACATTTGTTACAAAAGAGGTGCTAAGGGCCTCTTTGTTAGGTAGTTCTCAGGCAGTCCGGTTACGTCGAAGTTGAGACGTGACCGGACTCTTTATTTGTCGTTGATTACCGTGCAGAGCATGCACACCTGTTCTTCGAACGAATCGCGGTCGATGGCTTTGTTTTTGAACGCCGAACGATAGTTGTAGATGGTGCGCGGAGTGTAATAGAGCAAGGCTGCTATTTCCGAACTCTCTTTAACGCCCAAACGGATAAGCGCAAAGATGCGCAATTCCGTTGTCAGTGTTTTCGGCTGTTTGATGACAATCTGCATATCCTCTTTCAACAGCGCATTAAATTCCGTCACAAACGAGGGATACAGATTGAGGAACGCCTCGTCGAATCGTTTCATAAAAGTTTCGGCATCCTCTTGGTTGACTTTCGACGAAGAGATATGACTCAGAAGGTCGTTGATTTGGTTAGCCTTGATTTTTCTTTGCACCATAATCTTCAGCTTCGCAATCCGGTCGATGTATTTGGCACAAAGGTCGATATAGAGTTTGGCGAGTCCTTCGCGCTTACGGTTGGTGTCGAGCAACTGCTCGTTGGCGCGGTTCAGTCGCTCGTTGGTTTCCGTTAGCAGGTCGTTGCTGATGTGCAGCTCTTGCCGTCTTTTCGTCAATAGTTTGTTTTGTCGGAAAATGAAAAACAAAAGAATAATCATAGCCAAGACAAGTAGCGAAATGCCCCATATCGCAAAGCGTAGGAAAGAGTTTTGGCTGGTTACCATTTTGTGGTATGTTGAGACAATGACCGGCAGACGTTGCGAGATTTCGAGAATACGCAGACGGTTGTTATACGTCTTGGCGTCGTCCATTGCAAAGTTGATATAAATCCGAGCCCGCTCGATATTCTCGTCGTCTTGCTTAAACAAGTACATCGCAAGATACTGGAGGGCGAGATTCTCCTTCGTGCAGCAGAGGATGTCGCAAATGCTCGCCTTGATGAGATATTCCTCATATTTCTCCATATCGTTGTGAGCGCTGTAGTTGTTGGCTATTGCAAACGAAGCCATGGCATAGACTCGCGAATTCATGTCGTTCCGCTCCAGTGCTTTGAAGTAATGCTGCAGCGCCTTGTCGTCGTCTTTATCCGCATAGACATGGTATTCGCCCATATAATAGTCGTATGCCTCGTCGTTTTTGTCGATAGTCTCTACCGCCTTCTTCAGATAAGAAATAGCCCGCTCACGGTACATGGGAAAGTAAGTGTCGTCGTTGCAATAATCCGCCCAATAGCAGTAGATGGTAAAATAAGCGATGTTGTAGTCGAAAAGCAAGTCGCGGTCGAGGCTGTCGGGTTCGATGGCGTTGAGGGTGTAGATAGCCTCGCTGTAGAGACCGCCGATGGCAAGCAACTTGGTTTTCATTATCGTGTTCGTCGCTTCGTATCTTTTGTTATTGTTGCTCCTTGCTAAAGCCAAGCCCTTTTCAACGTAAACCTTTGCCGAGTCGAATTTGAACACATAGTATTCTTCGCTAAGTTCGTGATAGCGCTCCAAAAGCCGTTCCGTGTTCGACTCCTTGGCTGCTAATTGCTTCAAAATCTCAATCCTCTTGTTTTTCTCCGCAACGATGGAATCGCTTTTTTCGATAATACCGTCAAGTTTCCGAAGCAAGTCGGAATTGTTTGCAGAAGCAACCATCGCAACAAGCAACATCCAGGCAATCAGTATAATACATCTTAGCGAATTAATCTTATTCATACGGTCAATGGTATTTGGGCTTTAAATAGTTTCTGCAAATTTAAGGAAATTTGCGAAAAATCAGACAATTTAAGATTGATTTATTATAGCTTGTTGATGGCGTTTTTCGATTCTGCGACGAGGAAGAGTCGGTCGCCGAGGTGGAGTTCCGTCGAGCCGGTGGGCACGAGATAGCGTTTGCCGCGCTTTACCATTATGACGAGGGTGTTGCGCGGCAGAACGATGTCTTTCAGCAGGCTACCGTTTTCGAGCAGCGTGCCGGTGACTTCTATCTCGCGTGTGGCAGCGGTTATTTCGTCGGGGAATCGGATTTTTATTTCGTCTTCGGTGATTTTATCGTCGAGCCGGAGCCATTGCGCCATGCGCGTAATGGTAGTACCCTGCACAAGGAGCGATATGATAGTGATAAAAAATACCATGTTGAACATAAATCGCGACTCCGCGCCGGGAAGGTTTGTCAGCACGAATGCGGCGAAGATGATGGGCACGGCGCCTCGCAGACCGACCCACGAGATGAACGCTTTTGCCTTAATGCCGATTTTGCGGAACGGCAGCAGGCATATAAACACGGCGAGCGGTCGCGCTGCCAATATCATAAACACGCCAAGCAGAAGTCCGGGAACGACGATTTGCGAGTTGATGATTTCGTGCGGATTTACGAGAAGTCCCAGCGAGAGGAACATAAGTATCTGAGCGAGCCAGGTAAAACCGCCGAAAACGGTTGTAATGGTGTGCTTCATTGCTATGCGATTGTTACCCACGACGAGCCCCGCCACGTAGACGGCGAGGTAAGCATTGCCGCCGATGAGTTCGGTGAGCGAGAAGGCGAAAAAGGCACAAGCAATCATCATTACGGGATAGAAAAACTCGTTGTCGGAGTTGAGTCGGTTGATGATGCGCGTCGACAGCCACCCGACAGCGAGTCCGCCGAGAGCGCCGAGAGTGAGTTGCATGGCAAGCTGCCCGAGCGACGCAAGGAGCATGCCCGATGTGAGCTGTTCGCCGCTCGAGGCGAGTCCCATAAGGATAACCACGAGCAGGTAAGCCATCGGGTCGTTGCTGCCGCTTTCGAATTCGAGCATAGGCTTAAGATTGTGCTTGAGTCCTGTGCGTGAGCTGTTTAGTATGGAAAATACCGAAGCCGAGTCGGTCGACGACATAATGGCGGCAAGCAGCAGCGACTGCAAATAACTCAAGTTGTAGTCGGGCGAAATCGCTCGGAGCAAGTAGTAAATAAAACTGCCGGTGATAAGAGTGGTAAGCATCACGCCGAGCGTGGCGAGCAGAATACCCTCGCGCCAGATAGGGCGTATTTCGCTGATTTTAGTGTCGACGCCGCCCGAAAACAGAATGATGCTGAGCGAAATCATACCGATAAGTTGCACAGCTTCCGCGCTGTCGAACTGAATGCCGAAACCGTCGACACCCGCCACCATTCCCACGCAGAGGAACAGCAGCAAGGCAGGCATACCGAACTTACTGCCCGCTTTGCCAACAAAAACACTTACGGCAAGCAGCGCCGCCGTCACCAGCATAATATTACCGTCAGTAATCTCCATATAGAATAGTTCTAATCCGTAATCTTCACAAATTCTGGCTATATACCATAATTTGTGGCTATTTGTATACCATAAATTTTGGCTATATAAAAATAACACATACCCCCGCCCGATTGTTCTCCCCACCTCGGGCAGGAGATAGCCATCTTTCACCCCTAAGGGATGACTTTTTGTTGATGGTCAGGCAGCTGCGGCTAAAACATAAAGCTGAATCCTTTTGCTTGAGAGGCTTTGTATTTGTCAATCTCGATGGTGAGCGACTTTTTGAGTTGTTTTGCCATAAACGACAAGAACGGCTGATTCGTTTCTTCGTCTTGACATCGGCGCAGAGATAGGATGTAGTCGTCTCTATCTTCTTTGAATATCTTGGTTGGAAAGAGTTGATGGCAGAATTGGATGTAGCTCATCAGCAGGCGCGCCGTTCTGCCGTTGCCATCCACCCAGGGATGTATGGTGGCTAAGTTGAGGTGAGCATTGAAGCTCAGTTCGTACTGCTCGCGGATGGTTTGAACGTCGGTTTGCTTGGCTTGCAGGGCGTTGCAAAGTTCATCGACTTTCGTCGGGACTTTTTGGTAGTTCATATAAGAGCGACCGCCAACGCCTGCTTAGAAAAATAAGGGGGCGCTATTCTTCTAAAATATGGTAAAAAGAGTGTGTTTTAGAAAAATAAGGGGGCGCTATTCTTCTAAAATTCGATTTTTTTAGCATTTGAAACGGTATGCTTTGGACATGTCCGTCAGATAAAGGATGCGCTAAAAATAGGAGGAATCTCAACGAAAGAGTACAGTTGGCTTCATTTGTCGTCGGAAAAGGGGGCAGGCGCTCAAGTAGATATGATAATAGACAGGGCGGACAATATTATCAATGTGTGTGAGATGAAGTTTTGTCGAGGGGAGTTTGAGATTGATAAAAGATATTATGTTGAGTTGGATAATAAAATAGCAGTGGTGTGTCAGAATGTGCCGAAAAGAACCAAGGCTATACACCTTACATTCATCACACCGTCAGGAGTAAAGCATAATGCATATAGCGGCATCGTGCAGTGTTCTATTACAATAGACGACCTTTTTGCTTAGAGCTTGTTTTGACATTTTTATGAAACAGGCTAACCGCGCCGGGGGAAGAGGATGCCACGAAAGAGACCTCAGAGGGGGCGGTGTTGCTCGAAATGGGGCGGTATTGTCCGAAAATGGTACGAAAAGTAAAAAGCCAAACTCTTGAACGTCAAGAGCTTGGCTTTTGTACCCAGAGCCGGGATCGAACCGGCATGGGTGTTACCCCACTGGTGTTTGAGACCAGCGCGTCTACCAATTCCGCCATCTGGGCTTTTGCGTGGCAAAGGTAATTCCTTTTTTTGATTTTTGCAACACAGAATCAATTTTTTTCGCTCATTCTTGTCTTTTTTTGTCGGTTTGACTACCTTTACTCCCTGAAATTAACTATCTTTACCTCGAAAAATGGTGCGCTTTCGGCTATGGAAATGCTAATGCAATACATCTGGGAATATCGGTTGTGGAATCCGGCAACGCTTTCTACTAACGATGGTCGTCGTGTGCGTATCATTGACCCGGGACGGCGCAACACGGATGCCGGTCCGGATTTCTTCAACGCAAAAATCGATATCGACGGCACGACGTGGGTGGGCAATGTGGAGATTCACTATCGTGCGAGCGACTGGCATCGCCACGGTCACGACCACGATAAGGCTTACGACTCGGTGATTCTTCACGTTGTTGACAAGGATGATGCGCCGGTGTTTCGCACCGACGGGCAGCTGATTCCGCAGATGGTGATGCACTGCAGTCCGCACTTCAACGAGCGTTATGCTCAGCTGGTGGGCGCTCCTACGGAACTTCCTTGCAAGGCTCAGATTCGTGCGCTCGACTCGGTGGGCGTTGCGGAGTGGGTGCAAGCGATGTCGCTGGAACGGCTGATTGCCAAAGGGCGGCGTATCGAGTTGCTCTATGAGGCTTATCGCGGCAATTGGGAGCAGATTTGTTTCGTGACGTTTGCGCGCAACATCGGTTTCGGCACGAATAGCGATGCTTTCGAACTCCTCGCGAAGAGTGTGCCGCTGCAGTTGATGCACAAGCACAGCGACTCGCTTTTTCAGCTCGAGGCTCTTCTTTTCGGACAGTCGGGTTTGCTCGACGGACCGAATCCGGGTGGCGATGCTTATTTCGACCAATTGGCTCGGGAGTATGCGTTTCTGCGCACGAAGTATTCGCTGCGACGACCCGACGGACTGGTGTGGAAGTCGTTCCGGATGCGTCCTCAGAATTTCCCGTGGCGGCGCATTGCTTTGCTTGCTCATTATGTTGAGGGTGGTTTTCGGCTGATGTCCGACTTGCTCGAGGCTGAGGGCGAGGAGGCTCTAAGAGGGCTCTTTACGGTGTCGCTTTCGGGCTATTGGAGTACGCACTACAACTTCTCGCACCCGACGTCGGAGCATGGCACGGCTATCAGTAAGGCGATGATCGACGTGATTCTTATCAACACCGTTGCGCCGCTCTACTATGTCTACGGCTCGAAGACGGGCAACTACGAACTCGTTCAGCGTGCCGTCGATTTGCTCGAGAGTCTGCGTGCGGAGTCGAATCGGGTGGTAAATCTGTTTGTTGCCGCCGGCATGAAGGTCGACAGTGCGTTGGCTTCGCAGGCTGTGCTGCAAATCTATAATGAATACTGTCTACAACGCAAATGCTTGTTCTGCCGCATCGGACGCAAGATTCTGCGTGCGGCGAATTCCGAATAAATTTATCAATCAATAAAGATTTTACAAACTATGGCAAAAAACCCAATGTTCAACATCCAGTACGGATTGTTTGTGGTGACGACCAATTTTGAGGGCCGCGACAACGGCTGTATCACCAACACGACAATCCAAGTGACCGCAGAGCCTAATCGCATCAGTGTGGCGGTCAACAAAGCAAACTTCACCAACGAACTCATCCAACGTTCGGGAGTGGTTACCGTGTCGATAATCAGCGAAAAAGCGGACTTCGAGTTGTTTAAGCATTTCGGCTTCCAATCGGGACGCGACGTCGATAAATTTGCCGACTTCACCGACTGCCGTCGCTTGGCAAACGGCACTTTGGCGGTGACGCGCGGCACTAATGCCTACATTACCGGACACGTTACACAGACCGTCGACCTGGGCACTCACACGCTGTTTATCGTCGACGTCGACGAGATGGAAACGCTCACCGACGACGCTTCGGCTACCTACAACTACTATCAAGCGAACATCAAGCCGCGTCCGCAAGCCGTCAAGAAGACCGTGTGGCGCTGCGCTATCTGTGGCTACGAGTACGAGGGCGAAACCTTGCCCGACGACTTCATTTGCCCGTGGTGCAAGCATCCCGCTTCCGACTTTGTCAAAGTTGAGGCATAACGATTATTAGAGCCTGTTTTGATACGAAGCAGGCTCTTTTGCTCTTTTGCGACGTTTTTGCGGCTTATTCTCCGAAAATTTTCGGAGAATAACTTGTATATTCGCCGAAAACCGCTTATATTTGTCATAAAATGTGCGCTATGAGATACATCCATGAACGAGAAAATTGGTGGCAATTTCATTATGATAGCCAACGAGTGCTGAATGTATTAGGTCGAGTACGAGCCAAACAAGGAGCACTGATAGGACAGATGACGTCATTAGGCTTTGAGGCGCAAGATAAAGCCGTGCTCTCAAATATGTCGATAGAACTTGTGCGTTCTTCGGAAATCGAGGGCAAAGAACTGAATCTTGAAGAGGTTCGTTCGTCAATCGCGCGACGCCTCGGAATCGACACAGCCGGTCTTGTTCCGGTGTCACGCTATGTAGCCGGTGTGGTGGAAATGCAATTGGACGCGACTCAAAACTATGCCAAAGCGCTTCGTCACGACCGTCTTTTCGGGTGGCATAATGTACTTTTTCCAACCGGCATGAGTGGATTGTATCGCATTGAAGTGGGCAGATATCGTTCGGGCGAGATGCAGGTTGTTTCCGGTGCTATGGGAAAAGAGAAGGTACACTATCAAGCGCCCTCCGCCGACCGTGTGCCTGCCGAAATGGAGCGCTTTATCGAATGGGTAAATGCTGCCGACGACATCGATGCCGTATTGAAGGCTGCCATTGCGCATCTGTGGTTTGTCTCGATACACCCTTTCGACGATGGAAACGGCAGAATTGCAAGAGCATTGACCGACATGCTGCTTGCGCGTTCGGAAGATTGCGGTAAGCGATTCTATAGCGTGTCGGCAGAAATAAAGGTATTACAAAAAGAATATTACGATGTGTTGGAACGCACGCAACGCGGAAGCGGCGACATCACCGATTGGCTTTTATGGTTTTTGCATTGTTTTGAGCAAGCGCTAAGCGAGTCGGAACGCACGCTGTCGTCGGTAAAGAGAAAAGCGGAGTTTTGGGAGCGCAATCGTTATGTCTCTTTCAATGAGCGACAACGAAAATTGTTGAATATGCTGTTCGATGGATTCTATGGCAAGCTGACCAGCAGCAAATGGGCGAAAATTGCGAAATGCTCGCCGGATACCGCTCTTAACGATATAAACGACCTTATCGCAAAAGGCATATTGCAGAAAAGCGCCGAGGGCGGGCGCAGCACAAATTATGTATTAGTCGACTGAGCGACACGGCTTCTGCTCTTATGGTTGTAGGTTGTATGGTTGTAGGTTTGTAGTTTTATTCGTATCTTAGCGGAAACTTTTGCAAAACCTAACAAACCTAACGAAATGAAAAAACTATTTTTCGGCTTGGCGCTGTTTGCAGCCATGAGTTGCTCGGCTACCGACAGCGTAACAAAAACGACAACCAACCCTAAGGAAGAATTTCGCGGAGCGTGGATTCACACGGTTTCGCAAAGGCAGTACGCCAAGATGAGCAGCGACGAGTGTAAGGCATATTTGGCAGGTCAGTTAGACTCCTTGCGCATGGCGGGATGCAACGCCGTGGTATTCCAGGTTCGCCCATGTGCCGACGCGTTCTACCCATCAGAATTGGAGCCGTGGAGTCGCTTTCTGACGGGCACAGCCGGCAAGGCACCCGTGCCTGCGTGGGACCCGCTGCAGTATATGATTGACGAATGTCACGCACGCGGAATGGAGTTGCACGCTTGGCTGAATCCTTATCGCGCATCGACCTCCAAGAACGAAGTGCTTCCCCCGAATCATATCTATCACAAACATCCGGAACGCTTCGTCACTTACGACGGGCGATTTTATTTCGACCCGGGATTGCCCGAAAATCGCGACTTTATCGAGAGCGTGGTTCGCGACATCGTGACGCGCTACGACGTCGACGCAATCCATATGGACGACTATTTCTATCCCTACCCGGTGAAGGGTGTTGAGTTCCCCGACGCCGCGTCGTTTAAGAAATACGGCAACGGTATGTCGCTCGGCGATTGGCGCCGCCATAACGTCGACTTGCTCATCGAAGGTCTTCATCGCGTAATCACCGAAACAAAGCCTTGGGTGCGCCTGGGCATCAGTCCTTTCGGCATCTGGCGTAACAAAGCATCTGACCCGCGAGGCAGCGACACAAAAGGCTTGCAGAACTACGATGACCTTTACGCCGACGTGATTCTTTGGACCAAAAACGGTTGGGTCGACTATATGGTGCCGCAACTTTATTGGGAATTGGAGAAGAAAGTCGCTTCGTCGGAGAAACTTGCTTATTGGTGGAACGACAACGCCAACGGACGCCATATGTACATCGGTCAAGACGTCAACAAGACAATGGATACTCCCGATTTGGCTCCGTCGACCAATCCCACCCAACTCGACCACAAGATACGCTTGTCGCGCGAACTCCCGAACGTCCACGGCAACTGCTGGTGGCCCGGCTATTCGATTACCAAGAACTATAAGGGCGTAGCCGACTCGTTGGCGCGCAATCAGCAGTCGACCATCGCGCTCGTTCCGGCATCGACGTGGCTCGACGACGTTAAGCCTGCCGAAGTCGAGAATCTTCGCTTCGACAACGGTCGCTTGACTTGGACACATTCGGCTACCGACGTATGGCAGCAAGCAAAGGCGTTTGTGGTCTATTGCGTTCCCAAAGGCGACATCGTTTGCCTCGACAACGCGGCGACAATCCTTTGCGTAACCAACAAAAATGAATACGTCGTTCCCGCCGAGATGAAGGGCAAATACGTGTTTATTGTGACAGCCATCGACCGCGCCAACAACGAGAGTGCCGAAGGTGCGCGAATCAGCGTAAAACTGTAAAACAATGGAACGCTACAAGATATTATTCGTCTGTCTGGGCAACATCTGTCGCTCGCCGGCGGCGCAAGGCGTTATGCAGAGCATCATCGACGAGCGCGGATTGGCTGACCGCCTTGAGGTGGATTCCGCCGGAATTTCGGCTTACCATAGCGGCGAATTGCCCGACAGCCGAATGCGTCAGCATGCGAGCCAACGCGGCTTGCAACTGACGCACCGCAGCCGTCGTGTGCGCACGACCGACTACGATGCATTCGACCTGATTATCGGCATGGACCGCAGTAATGTCGAAGATTTGCAAGAACTTGCGCCGACGATGGCTCATGCCGACAAGGTGGTTCGGATTTCGACCTACTTCCGTCATCATCCCGATTGGGATTCCATTCCCGACCCGTACTACGGAGGTTGGCAAGGCTTCGAAGACGCACTCGACTTGCTCGAAGATGCCTGCAACACGATTGCCGACCTCTTCGTCGCCGGAAAACTTTAGCCGGCATTATTCATACTTTTCCTACTGCAAGGACTAACTGCCAACACCTTAGCGCAATGCTCGCTCTTCCTCTTTGAATGTAGGATTTACTACATTCTGCATCGTCATCGCTGTGCTCACGCTAATGCATGCCGGTTAGCCCTTTCGTGACGGAACAGTATAAATAATGCAGGCTAGAAACTGAAATCTACATAAAATGAAACCCTCATGACAATTTAGAAGTCGCCAAAGTAAATGAAAATGTTCTGTC
>JBJEDO010000144.1:0-9174 GCA_051872155.1 Candidatus Limisoma sp. | reverse complement strand
GCACAAACAAACCTGCTCAATGACTGACAGCCTCATTATTTAACTTTTCTTATGAGACAGGCTCTTAATTTTTTTGTTACAAAAACCGACTTGGTTCGTTTTCTCAATAGATAAGCAAAAAAATAGATGAGTGAACAAGTATTGACAACGGCATTCGTACAATTGCGGACAAAGATTCTGCAATTTGCCACGCGTTTGTTTCCGGCGGAAGACGATGCCGACGATGCATTGCAAGATGCCTTTTGTCGACTTTGGGCTCATCGCGACGAGATTACGACAATCAACGAGGCGGAAGCTCTGGCAAAAACCACGGTACGCAATCTGGCAATCGATTCATATCGACGGCGCAACGCCTTGCCTACCGACGACATCGAAACGGTCGCCGTTGCCGACGACTCGCCGCCTGCCGACGAGCGAGTTGTTGTCGAAGAGCGATTCCGAATGGTAGAAAGCATCATCGCCCGCCATCTAACTCCACAACAACAAGCAATCGTACGATTGCGCGAATTCGAGCAACAATCGTTCAGCGAAATAGCCGCACGGCTATCGATGGAAGAACCGGCTGTGAGAGTACAACTCTCGCGAGCGAGGAAAAAAATTAGAGAATGTTACTTTAACTTACAAAACGATGAAAGCAAACGTTGACATAAACTACTGGCGCAACATGGCGGAACGCTATTTCGAAGCCGAGACTACCGAAGCCGAAGAAACGGCTCTGCGGCGATTTTTAGCCACCGAAGCTGCCACAGCCGAGTTCGACGACCTAAGAGCCGTAATGGGTTTTGCCGTTGTAGGACGCCGACGCATCGCTCGCCGACACCGCCGACGCACGGCAATTCGTTGGGCTGCTGCCGCAGCGGTTGTTGCCGTAATAGTGGCGATGCCGTTTGCGCTGAGCAACCGCAACGAAGTCTATGTTGCCTACGTTGGTGGCGAAAAGATTACCGACCGCGACGAAGTGGTCAATCAGATGCACTCCGCCATGGCGCAAGTGCTTTCCGACGACGGCGACTCGTTTGAATCGCAGATGGACGACATATTTAACACATTGAACAACAAGTAAATGCCACGACATATGAAAAGATTTATCATCATACTACTACTCATAGCCACCTGCTCGTTTTGGCTGTCGGCACAGTCGAATCTCAAGGTCGGGCAATTCTTCACCGACGACGTCGCATCGCGCAAGAACGTGACGGTCGTAGAGGTAAAAAGTCGCGACTTGAAGGCGTATAAATTGACCGTTTTCAAGAGCATAACCGTCGACAACGATGCCGCTATGGCTCAGTCGATTGAAACATGCGTGAAAGCCGACGCACGGAAAGCGATTGAGAAAGAAACCGGGCTCCGCGGAGGACGACTCTACTACGGATTCTACACGTTCTCGCTCGCGAAGGACAAAAATTGCTACATCTTCTATCGCAACAACTTGCTCGTGCGAGGCGCAAAGCCACAAACCACCGTCGTCTATATGGAAGGCACAGCATCGCTCGCCGAACTGAAAAATCTTTACAAATAAACAAATAACAACACTAAATATGAAACGAATTCTTCTCACATCAGCCATCGCCGTTGCGTGTCTCACAGCAGCACACGCCAACGAAAGCGACTCTACAATTGTCAGCGGCACAGACCCCGTAAAAGTAATAACCAAACCCGATTCCGTAACCATTTGCAACAGCGACGGGCATTTCGCCATCAACGTCTACGGAGGCAACAACAATCCCAACTATCGCTACACATACGAACGCGCCGCCACCGACTCGTGTGCGGAAACCATTGCCGAGTCGGAGTGGTCGTTTCGCGTGCCGTTTGTCGACAACGCAAAAGGCGAAACGCGTCGCTCGATGTTTACCTTCGAATCCGGTGGTCTCGGCATCGGTTTCGACGATGCTCGCGATGCGCCGCAGACGCTCAACGTCAATATGGCAAACTCCGCCGAACTGTTTATCGACCACGTTGCCGGCGTTCGCTACCGCCCGTGGCGCGACAATTTCTCCATCCTTGTCGGCATCGGATTCGGTTGGCGCAACTACCGAATGACCGGGCTCAACCGCTTTGTCAAAAACGGTGCAAATCTCGAGATAGTCGACTATCCTGAAGGCGCAGAGCCTAAATTTTCGCGAATCAAGCTCTTCAACTTCTGCGTACCTATTATGCTCAACGAAGACTTCGGAAAGCACTTCAGCATAGGCGCCGGCGCCGTTGTCAACCTCAACACCCACGCAAGTATGAAGACTCGCTACTATCAAGACGGGCTACTCATTACCGATAAAACCGACAAAATCCACCCGAATAAAATTACAGTCGATTTTATGGGCGTCATTACCTTCCGGAACGTAGGCATCTACGCTAAATATTCGCCAATGAAAGTCCTCGACACAACGTTTGGGCCGTCGTTCAAGCATTGTTCGGTCGGAGCGATTTTCTGCTACTAAGACACCGATTATCGGCGAAACAACCTCGCCGAACCGACAAACCGACAAAAACAGAGCATAGCGCTTTGATTTTTGTCGGTTTTGCTTTATATTTGTAGTTTGAAAGCGAGCGAATACATTTATGCGCTCGAAAACGGAATATGGAAGACGATTTAAAAGAAGCAATAAAGATACTGAAATCGGGCGGAGTGATACTCTATCCCACCGATACAATATGGGGCATCGGCTGCGATGCCACCAACGAAGCCGCCGTAGCTCGGGTGTACGACATCAAGCAGCGTGCCGAGTCGAAAGCAATGCTTGTGCTGCTCGACGACGAAAATCGCTTGGAGCGCTACGTCGACGAGGTTCCCGAAGTGGCTTACAACCTGATTGAGGTTGCCGTTAAGCCGTTGACAATAATCTACGACCGCGCGCGCAACTTGGCGCGCAACCTCTTAGCCGACGACGGAAGCGTGGGCATACGCATCACCCGCGAAGCATTCTCGTCGCGCTTGTGCCGAGGACTGCGACGCCCGATAGTGTCGACGTCGGCAAACATCAGCGGACAGCCTTCGCCGACGACGTTCGACCAAATCAGCGACGAAATAAAAGACGCCGTCGACTATGTCGTGCAATACCGTCAAGACGACCTGACGCCGAGTGCGCCGTCGAGCGTGATAAAACTCGGCAGCGACGGATGTTTTAAAATTTTGAGAGACTAAATCCGGCAATTACAAAAATCGGCATACAGCAATGATAGGCGAAACACGACAACGGATAGCATACATCGTAGGCGACTACTTGGCAGCCAACGTGGCATGGATAGTGTATTCGGCATTGCGATTCGACATGATTCAAGGCAGTGCCGGCGTGGCGGAAATCAACGACCTCTACGGCTTCTTGACTTCCGGAGGTACGCGATTGGGCATTCTCTTTTTCCCGATAATGATGGTGGTCATCGCCTACCTTTCGGGCTACTACAATCGAGTGTTTTTCAAATCGCGATTGCAAGAACTCAGCACGACAGCGATGTCGACATTTATCGCCGCCATCATTATGTTTTTCTCCGTGCTTATCAACGACGCCTTCCCCGAACGGTTCATCAACTACGAGTTGGTGCTGACGATGTGGGCTTGCATCTTTGCAGCGCTATACCTGACTCGATTCTTCATTACCGGGCGAGTTATTGCTAAAATCGAATCCGGCAAACTGAAGTTCCGCACACTCGTTATCGGCAACAACGCAAAAACCGCGGAATTCATTCGCCAAAACAACCGCAAATACAAGGCGTCGGGCTATCACGTTGAAGCAATCATACGCTTTGGCAGCGAAAAAACAGAGAGCATAGCCGACGGCATTTCGGTGTTTCCGTTCTCGCAAATCGACAGCGTCTGCGAAATGCTCAGCATCGACACGATTATTATTACGGTAAACAAAATCGACAAAGAGCAGTTGTTCAACCTCATCAACAACTTGTTTAAATACAACGTGCCGATAAAGATAGCGCCGGAATTGTGCGACATCTTGACGACGAAAGTGCGCCACGACAATATCCTCACCGAACCGCTTATCGACATAGCGCAAAATGATATGCCCGACTCGCAAAAGAGCATCAAGCGAGCAATCGACATCGTTGCTTCAACGTTGGCGCTCATCCTACTGCTGCCTGTATTTCTGATAATCACCATACTGATAAAGAAAGACTCCAAAGGTCCGGTAATCTACAAGCAAGAGCGCATCGGGCGGCACGGCAAGCCGTTCAACATCTACAAATTTCGCACGATGTGCAACGACGCCGAAAAGGGCAAGGTGCCTCAACTGTCGTCGACCGACGACCCGCGCGTGACTCGCATCGGCAAGTTTTTGCGCAAATACAGGCTCGACGAAACGCCACAGTTTTGGAACGTCATCAAAGGCGATATGTCGCTTGTCGGTCCGCGTCCCGAGCGTCGCTATTTCGTCGACAAAATCATTGAACGTGCCCCCTACTTCACGCTCATCTACCAAGTTCGCCCGGGCATAACGTCGCTCGGAATGGTTAAGTTCGGCTACGCAACCAACATCGACGAAATGATTGCCCGAACGAAATACGACATCATCTATATCGAAAACATGTCGCTGCTTATCGACATGAAGATTATTATATACACTATAAAAACGGTATTTACAGGAAAAGGATTGTAAGACATATGATAACAACAGCGCAAACCACTAAAGCAAATCGGCTGTTGATGCGGGTTCTCACATGGCGAGAAGACCACATCAGCGAGCGCACGTTTTTGCTGATTTTGGCTTTTGTTGTTGGCGTACTGTCGGGTTTTGCAGCATTGTTGCTGAAATTTCTAATCTCAATAATCGCATCTACGCTGAGCGAACATATCAACATTACGGGAGCCAACTACCTCTATTTGGTCTACCCGGTGATAGGCATTCTGATTGTTGGTATTTACGTACGTTATGTCGTAAAAGACAATATCTCGCACGGTGTAACCCGAGTGCTTTACGCAATTTCGCAAAACAAAAGTCGACTGAAACTACACAACACCTATACATCGGTCGTTGCCAGTTCGATAACGATAGGCTTCGGCGGTTCGGTAGGAGCCGAGGGTCCGATAGTCAACACGGGCGCCGCCATCGGGTCGAACCTGGGCAGTCTGTTCCGCATGTCGCCGCAAATCTTGATGATGCTCGTTGGCAGCGGCGCGGCAGCCGGCGTGGCAGGCATCTTCAAAGCGCCAATTGCAGGTATGCTTTTTGCCATCGAAGTGCTGATGATTGATTTGACCACCGTATCGGTCATGCCGTTGCTCATCTCGTCGATTACGGCGGCTACGGTTTCCTACATCTTCACCGGCTATAGCCCCGAATTCGTGTTCGACCAGAGCGAGGCTTTCCTCACCAACCGCATCCCCTACACCATCGTGCTCGGCATCGTCTGCGGATTTACGTCGCTCTACTTTACGAAAGTAATCGGCAAGATGGAAACCCTGTTTTCGAAGATACACAATCCATGGTATAAATTCGGCATTGGCGGCGTGATTCTCAGCGGCTTGATTTTCTGCTTTCCGCCACTTTACGGCGAAGGCTACGAAGCAATCACCGACCTGCTCACGGGCGACCCGTCGACGCTTTTCGACGGTAGTGTGTTCTATAGCCTGCGCGACAACGTCTGGTTCGTGCTCTTGTTTTTGCTGATGATTATCCTCACCAAAGTGTTTGCCACAAGTGCCACCAACGGCGGTGGAGGTGTCGGCGGTACGTTTGCGCCGTCGCTCTACGTCGGATGTATGACCGGATTCTTCTTCGCCTACCTGGTAAACACGTTAGGTCTCTTCCCCGGCGACGGACTCTCGTGCAAAAACTTCGCTCTGATGGGTATGGCAGGTGTAATGTCGGGCGTAATGCATGCCCCGCTGATGGGCATCTTCCTTACTGCCGAAATGACCGGCGGCTACCAACTCTTTTTGCCGCTGCTGATTGTATCGACAATCTCCTACTGCACGGTGCGCCTGTTCGTGCGCTACAGCATCTACACAATGCGTCTTGCCAAGCGTGGCGAATTGCTTACCCACCATAAGGACAAAGCCGTGCTTACGCTGCTGAAGATGGATAGCGTTATCGAGAAAGACTTCGCCGTGGTGCATCCCGAGATGAGTCTGCGCGAGATGGTTCACGTCATCTCCCAATCGGACCGCAACCTCTTCCCCGTGACCGACGAAGAGGGCAACCTGCTCGGAATCGTACTGCTCAACGACATCCGAAACATTATGTTCCGTCCGTCGCTCTACGACCGTATGTTTGTCCGCAAATTTATGTGTATGCCGCCCGCGAAACTCGAAATGTCAGAGAATATGGAGCAAGTGATGCGCACGTTCGACAAGACCAATGCGTGGAACCTCCCGGTGGTCGACCACGGAAAATATATCGGCTTTGTCTCGAAATCAAAGATTTTCAACTCATATCGGCGTGTGCTCCGCCACTACTCCGACGACTAAAAACCCATAAACAATGACTAAAGAAGACCTCAAAATAATATTTTTCGGCACTCCGGAATTCGCCGTAGCAAGCCTTGCAAAACTCGTTGACGGTGGCTATAACGTGGCAGCCGTCGTAACTATGCCCGACAAGCCAGCCGGACGCGGCAAGCACCTTATGCAGAGCGACGTTAAGCGCTATGCCGTTGAAAAAGGCTTGCCCGTACTTCAACCCGAACGGCTGAAGGCTGACGACTTTGTCGACGCTCTGCGCGCAATCGATGCCGACCTGTTTATCGTCATCGCCTTCCGTATGTTGCCCGAGGTGGTGTGGCAAATGCCGCGACTGGGCACGTTCAACCTTCACGCATCGCTTTTGCCGAAATATCGCGGTGCAGCCCCTCTGAATTGGGCTGTTATCAACGGCGATAAAGAAACCGGCGTAACTACTTTCTTCCTCAAACACGAGATAGACACCGGCGACATCATTCAGCAACGACGCATCGACATTGCCGACAACGACAACGTGGGCATCGTACACGACAAACTGATGATGCTCGGCGCAGATATGGTTGTCGAAACCGTCGACGCCATTATCGACGGCACATTTAAGACCATTCCGCAGGAAGAACTCACAGGCGGCACAACTCCTACGCCCGCACCGAAAATTTTCAAAGACACCTGCCACGTCGATTGGACAAAGTCTGCCGAGACTGTCCACAACCTCGTCAGAGGATTGTCGCCCTACCCGGCAGCGTGGAACACGGTCGACAAAGCCGGCAAAGAAATTCAGATAAAGATTTACGAAGCCTCGCGCACCGGGAAGTCAGCCGCCGGAGCCGTCGCAGGAAGCATTACGACGACCGACGGACGAATCTTGGTAGCATGCGCCGACGAGTATCTGCAAATCAACTCGCTACAGCAATCCGGCAAAAAGCGCATGGGCTACGAAGAATTCCTCCGCGGCTTCGACCTCAACGGCTTGCAGATGAAATAAGCACGAGCGTTTATCGAGGAGCGTTTATCGTTTATCGGGCTGATTCTCGTCCCTCGTTCCTCTTTACTCGTCCCTTTACTCGCGCCTCGGTGCGACCGAGCAGGCGATGTGCGACACAAAACACTGATTATCAACAAGGTACACGCCATCCGTAGGGTCGCGCCTCGGTGCGACCGAGCAGGCGTGGGGAACAAACGAGCATCCACAGCGTGTCGAAGATACGCTGCGGATGGGGAGCGTCGGAGACGCGCCGGTTGTGGTAAACCTCGCGCTTAGCCTCGGAGAGTGCTCAGCGTGAGGAGCGAAGCCCCCATACATCACGAGCGTCGGAGATGCTCGGTCGTGATAGCAGAAAGGGAATGGAAATCCTTCTCAAACCTCCGCCGAAGGCGGTTTGTATCGTCAAGATGCTAGCTCGAAGAGCTTGCGGCACTCGGTTAGCCTCACCTTGCCGCTTGCGGCTAGGTGGGGAGAGCATGGAAAAGAATCCAATGAGCTAAATTGTATAGATTTTGCTCATTGGATTTGCTAAGTCGGAGACTTTGCAAACCGACCCACAACACCACACACCGACACAACAAAAGCGCTTCACGGTCGGACGCGCTTTTGCAATTTGATTGAATTATATATCTTATAACATCACTTTCGTTGTCGTTCCGGCGACTTTGACGATGTACACGCCGTGCGGCAGAGCGATAGTCGCATCCGTGCCACGATAGAGCATCACACCGCTGAGCGAATAAACCTCCGCCACAGCGCCATCCGCACCGTCAACACGAATAGCCCCGCCTTCGGTGGTTACAGCTACCGCATCCTTTCCGACCGTATCAACCTTTCCGTCTTTTATAGCTTGTACGTTGGTAAAATACGTCCATCCGGTAGCCATTTTATAAGCCTCAATGCTCGCTTCCGGAACGTACAACGGGCAATCTTTAGAAATGTTGGTAAACACATTCTCAGAAGCTAATGTCGGCGGCGTGATATTAAGTGATGTGAATGACATAACATTTGTGCAATTCCTGAATGCCCAACCACCAATCGAAGTGACCGAATTACCAATAGTCACTGATGTCAGTCCGCTGCAATTATAGAATGCACCATAACCAATCGAAGTGACCGAGTCGGGGATTGTCACAGATGTTAAGCCGCTGCAATTATCGAATGCAAACTTGCCAATCGAAGTGACCGAGCTGCCAATAGTCACCGAAGTCAGTCCGCTACAATCATAGAATGCATCATAACCAATCGAAGTAACCGAGTTGCCAATTGTTAACGATGTCAGTCCAGTGCAACCATAGAATGCTTTACCACCAATCGAAGTAACCGAGTTGGGGATTGTTGTATTTTGACAACCGGAAATTAGAGTGTTTGAACCGGTTTCTATTATTGCATTACAATTCTCTCTTGAATCATAAACAGTATTTCCGGATTCAACTATTATCGTTGTTAGGTCGCTGCAACCGGAGAACGCACCATAACCAATCGAAGTGACCGAGTTGGGGATTGTCACAGATGTCAATCCACTGCAATGGGAGAATGTTTCTAAACCAATCGAAGTGACCGAGTTGGGGATTGTCACCGATGTCAGTCCGGTGCAACCATAGAATGCAGACTCACCAATCGAAGTGACCGAGTAAGTTGTGCCGCTGTAAGTTACGGTTGATGGTATAACAACCGTGCCGGAATATGAGTTATAATTACTGCCTTTATAAGTAACATACGCCGTTTTTCCATCGCTGTCTTTACCGTAATAGATGCCACCAACTTCGAAGTCGTAAGCATA
>JBJEDO010000143.1:0-2080 GCA_051872155.1 Candidatus Limisoma sp. | reverse complement strand
CCGATTTCCGCACACGCTGTCGTGTCGTAGATACGGCAGCGGTGGGAGCGTCGGAGACGCGACGGTCGTGGTAAACCCCACGCTCAGCATCGGAGATGCTCAGCGTGGGGGGAAGACATCAACCCACCCTCGAGCTTCGGAGATGCTCGGTCGTGATAGAGCACCGCGACGCCGTGATATCGGCGACCTCTGACCGACTGATTTGACATATCGGTCCTTTTGGACTTATTATATATAACTATGAAACGAAAAAACTACATATTACTACTTGCAGCGGCGGCGATGCTGACAACGTCGTGTCGCGACGATTTGCGCACCGGCAACAGTCGCAACGACGGTCGCATAGCATTCACCGTTGACTCGGGCAACGACTGGCAAACACGCGCAGCCGCCGACTCAACGGCTATCGAAACATACCATATACAGCAAAAAATGATGCCAATCATCGTTGGCAACGACACCCTTATGCTGACGCTCACCATCGAGCCGAATATCGGCATCGAAGCCCCCGCTCCAGCCGAAACCCGCTCAGCACCGGTAACCACGGCAACGCTCAAAGGATTCAATATGAAAGCGTATATGGAAGACAACGGACAACTCTTCTTCAGCAAGTATTACGCTTGGTCGGCGGGACAAGTTGTAAACACCGAACACTTCTGGCCAAACAACCGCAAGGTGACCTTCTGCGCCGACGCAATGCAAGCGATTAATAAATTTGAAGGCTCTATCGACCAAAAATATGTAAATCAGACCCCGGTTGTTGACACGTTCAACCCCACCTACACGATGTCGGAGGGCACTGTCACTGGCACATTCAACTACACATCGCCGTGCAGCGGAGCACAAAACTCAAACTGGTTCGACGCCATCGTTCAACCCGACCCGGTAGTAGCCATCAAGCGCAACCAGGCTAAAC
Source organism: Candidatus Limisoma sp. (assembly GCA_051872155.1). Taxonomy (GTDB): domain Bacteria; phylum Bacteroidota; class Bacteroidia; order Bacteroidales; family Muribaculaceae; genus Limisoma. The sequence continues at coordinate 1,164 of JBJEDO010000143.1, read as the reverse complement.
AGGATTCAGACGTGCCGTTAGTGTTCCACCACCCGTTAGCAGCCATTCGCTTCAAAGTGGGGACCGTACCCGAACAAATTCTGGTGCGCGACACATATCTAAAAAATATCTACCAAAGCGGCGATTGCTCGTTTGTGGCATCAGGCACCGACGACATCACATTCACCTGGACAAATCAAGACACCGGCGACAAGGTAAACTACATACAATCGAACTGGAAACAAGTAGCATCAAGTTCAAGCGGCACGGAAATAAATCACGGAAGTACAACTTTCGACGACTGCACATTCTTCGTAGTTCCGCAAACGCTGGCTAACGATGCAGAGATAGGCTTCGACTACCATTTGGCACAAGAACGAAATCAAAGCGATGCAAAAACCGACCCTTCAGGCTCTGATGAGACGCATTACTCTATCTTCAAAGCCTTTAGCGCTTTCGGCGTCACCAAACTGGAAGCCGACACGCGCTATACGTTCACGCTCTCGTTAGCCGGCTCGATGGGCATCAGTGTAACCGACGCCCTCGACACCTCGACCAAAATTAAGAGCAACGTCGTAATCAAAAACACCGGAAAATCGACGGGCTACGTACGCGCAGCGATTGTTGGCTGGTGGAAAAACACCGCGGGCAATATCGTAGCGCCCTGGAACGACCTCCCGAACGAATCGTGCACCTACGGCGAATACAAGACAGCAGCTGATTGGTCGTCATATTGGAAAAAAGGTAGCGACGGTTTCTTCTATTATCGCAGAAGTCTCTTACCACAAAAAGTAACCGATAGGGACCTTTTCGATGAGTATAAACTCACCGGCAGCGCCCCCGTAACCGAAGCTATACTCGAAATCGACATCGTAGCACAAATCATCCGCATCGACGCAGATTTGGCAGCTTGCGATTGGAATTTCCCGACGTGGTAAGAAGGCATCTTCGATGCGGTTATGCGGCGCTAACGCGCGGTTAGATACTAACGCCTACCCGGATAACGTAGGGTCGCGGCTTGCTGCGACCGGAACGACGCCGCGAAGATACTAACGCCTGATAGGTCGCACCGAGGCGCGACCCTACATGCGACCTACCAGGCGATGGTATATACCCCCGGGCTGATTGTACCACCAAGGTGCTAGCTCGAAGAGCTTGCGGCACTCGGTTAGCCCCACCTTGCCG
>JBJEDO010000142.1:0-9196 GCA_051872155.1 Candidatus Limisoma sp. | reverse complement strand
GGTGAGTTTTTGACCGGAGATTGTTACGGTTGCTGCTTTTTCAGAGTATGCAGTTGTTGCAAAGTTGAGCGACGAAGCGCTTGCGGTAATTGTCGGAGTGAGGATTTCTACCGGGTCGGGATTTTGCGGAGGCACGTCACCCCAAGCGTAGTAAGCGATGCCTTGGTTTGTTGAGAATACCCAGAGTTCGCCGTAGGTTTGTTTGTCGGTATTGTACAGACAGTCGGCAGTGCAGTCGGGATTTTGTACGTCGCCAAGGCCTTCAGCGGGATAGTATCCGCGGTCGTAGAGTTTTGCGTAGTTGTAGTTTGTAAGCAATTCGAGGCGCATTTTACCACCTTTATAATAAGAGTCGGTGTTGCCTGCGATGCGGTCTGCAAATACCGGAGCAATTGTGTAGACATTGCCTCTGTAGACGAATTCATGGTGAGAACCGCCCCAAGTTTCGTTGGCAACGGTGTGCGATTTCGAGGGCTTAATACCGCCTGTGCAGCGTTCGAAGTAGGTCGGTTGACAAGCGTTACCGTCAATCCACCAAACGCCGCCGTTAGGATAAGCGCGAGCGTTGTCGCCTGCGTGGAAGTAGTTCGTGCCGTCGCTGGTAACGTTCACTTCGATGCGATTCCATTGACCGGAAGAATTGCGATTGAGTTCGAGCACGGTAGTTTTCGAGCCGGTATCGCTGCAGAAGTTGAGCCAGAGGTCTGTATCGAAGTTGCAGTTTTTAGCAACGTCGAGGCAGTCGCCGATGCTTGCCATACTGCCGAATTGGTCGGTGTTGTAGAGCAAATACGGCTCTTTGGTGTCGTCGTCCCAAACGTAAACGCGGAATTCTTCGCCGGGCAGAGCGCGGTTACAAGCCACGATGTGGTTTTGGAAGCACTTAACGTCGCTGAGTTCGAGAGTTCCACCTTTGACGATTGAACCTTTCTTGAGGTTGCCGAGGTCTTCACCCGTTTGCGCGTTAAGCACCTTGATTTGGTTATTGTTGTAGACGCAATAGAGTTTACCGTTTTGGTAACCGAAGTTGCGAATCTTCGAAGCGTCGTAGCCTTTGGAAGTTGCGTTAGCGCGTTGTTTCGACAGGTTCCACTTCTCGATAGGCTTGATGGCGCCGAATTCGGTAGGCTCAACGCGGAGCACGGTTCCGAAGTTGTAGTATGCAATGCCCTGACCTTCGGAGAACACCCAACCTTCGAAGTACGACGATTCGTCGGTACGAACGATTACGTTAGCCGCGCCGGAAGTGTTTTGGGTAGAGCCGAGACCTGCAGCGGGGAATGTGAAAAACTCGGCGGTCTGAGCGTAGTCGCCTGTTTGGTCGTGAATGAGTTGCGCACGGCCGTTAGCCTTGCTGTCGAAACGGAGGTTTGCCGAGATTTTCTTCTCGCCCCAGTAGAATTCAGAATGCGCAGCACCCCAACTGTCGGTAGTTGGCACAGTGCAAACCGGAACGACATTTCCGTCGGAGTTAGTGGCTACGAAAGTCGGTTTGCAGTCGTTACCGTCAATCCAGAACGGGCCGTCCCAAGGATATACTCTTGCGTTGTCGCCAACAACCAAGCGCGACGAACCGTCGGCAGTAGCGATTGTCTTTTTCTGCTCCCAAGTGCCGTCGGACGTACGATGGAATTCGATGATTTTGAATTCCGCGCCGTTGTCGTTACCAAAGGTAATCCACAGCGGACCGCTATATGTCGCGCCCTTATTGAACTGCATGTTTTTGCCCAACGAAGTAGCGCCCATAAAGTCGGTAGTCGAATACATCAAGTCGGCATCGCGCTGCTCGTTTTCCCATTGGTAAATCCGCAGTTCTTGTCCTGCGGTAGCGTAGTTGCAAGCAAAGAGGTGTCCGTCGACGAAGTTGACGTCGCTGAGCGTGTATGTGCCACCGGTAACAGCGTCGCCGAGCGACATATCGCCGAGGTAAGCACCTGTTTGAGCGTCAAGGACTTTGATTGCAGAGTGGTCGTAGACGCAGAAGAGTTTGCCGTTGCCGTAGCAGAAGTTGTTGATTTTTGTAGCGTCAAAGCCGGCTTCGGAAGCGTTTCCTGCAGTTTGCGAGAAGTTCCATCTTTCTACGGGAAGGAAATCGCCGGGTATAACGGATTGATTTTTGGGCACGTCGCCTTGAGAATAGCAGCAAAGACCTTGCTCGGTCGAAAGCACCCAAATTTGCACATAATTGTTTCCGTCGGTATTGACAATGACGTCGCCTGTACCGTTAGCGTTTTTGGTTGTTGAGCCGAGACCGTCAGCCGGGAATTCGCCGAGGAAAGTTGTGTGCGAATAGTCGCCTACGTCGTCCATCTGCAAGCGGCAGCGACCGTTTAGACGGTCGTCGTACTTGAGGTTGACGTTATATTTGAATCCGCGGAAGGTGAATTCGTGATGGCTCGAGCCCCAGTTGCCTACGTCGGTAAGTTCGACGTTGCGTTTGAGTTTGCCGTTGTTGATGACGAAAAACGATGGGTTGCTTGCCAATCCGTCAATCCACCACACGCCGCCGTTAGGATAAGCGCGAACAGTGCCGCCGGCAGCATAACGATTTGTTCCGTCAGTAGTTACGACCCAATCGTTTTCCGCCCAGCCTTCGGTGGTGCGATGCAGCTCGAACACGCGGCAAGTTGTGCCGTCGTCGTTTGCAAAGTTAATCCACAGGTTGTCGTCCCAACTGCTGTCGGGAGCGATTTCCATACAGTCGCCCAAACGACTTGCGCCGTAGAGGTTTGTTGAGTTGTAGATTAGTGTCGGTTCCTGATTATCGTCGTCCCAGCAGTAAAGGCGGAGTTCTTCGCCTTTAGAAGCGGTAGCGAGGTTACAAGCCACGATGTGATTTCCGAAGCATTTCACGTCGCAGAATTTGTACGTGCCACCCTTGCAGATGTTGCCTTCTTTGAGTTTGCCGAGATATGCTCCGGTGGATGAATTGAGGATGATGATTTCGTTATTGTCGTAGACGCAGTAGAGTTTGCTGTTTAGGGCAGTAAAGTTGCGAATCTTCCTTGCGTCGTAGCCCATTTGAGTAGCGTTGCCGCGCTTTTCGGAGAAGTTCCAACTTTCTTCCAAATAGCCGAGCGCTTCCGTTCTGCCGAGCGGACGGAGGGTCTGCTTGCCTGAGTTGTAGCGAAGCACGTTGCCGTCGAAGTATGCATATCCGAAATAGAGTTGGCGAGGATGGACGCTCGACGAGGAATAGTGTGCGTGGAAGGCAATACGCAGGTCTCCATTCTTGTCAAGGAACAGCGAGTGGTGTCCGGTACCGACGAGGTCTTCTACCTTCATAAGAATCGGGTTGCCTGAATATTTCGACCACGAGCCGGAGCCGATGCTCGACGAGGTGGCATAGCCGACGCCGTAGTTTTGGCTTGTGTAGTCGTTTGCCGAATAGGTAAGGTAATAGATACCGTTATGCTTAATGACGTTAGGACCTTCGTTGACGCGCCCCAAGGCTTGTTCCCACGATTGCGAAACGTTGATACATTTCTTCAGCGTGCCGGAGACGGGGGTAATCAAGTCGCTACTGAGTTTGCACGACCAGATGCAGTTACCGTCGGTGAAGCGCACGAAGAAGAGCCATGCTGAGCCGTCGTCGTCGAAGAACACGTGCGAGTCGATGCTCTTTTCCGAGCCTATAAGGTTATTAACTTGATATGTACCTTGCTGATAGAACGGCCCCAGAGGAGAATCGGCGGTTGCTACGAACAAGTGCTCGTTAGCAGAATAATACATATAGTATTTGCCGTTTTTGTGATACACTTCGGGAGCCCAGAACCATTGCTTCTCAGTACAATTGTCCTTGTGGAGAGCAAGTCCATGGTATTCCCATCCGGTTAAGTCTTTCGAGCGCCACACTTCGATGCCGTCGCCGTGATTTGTTCCGTAGGCGTAGTAATAATCGCCGTCGAGCAAAACGTACGGGTCTGCGAAGTTAACTTGGCTCTTTCGAATCTCTGCGTTAACTGTCGTTGATAGCAGAGTTAATGCAAATAGCATTAAAGAAGTTACAAATTTTCGCATAATGTTACTTATGTTTTTGAATTGATTAGATATAGCCCTACGCTGTAGGGGAAGTTATTTAAAATTTATTTCTATGTGGTTATTTGCTTCTTAGATTATTAAACCGTTCAATCAATAGATTGTAGGTAGGTGTTTCTATTCCAAGGCTGTGCGCCAGGTCGACGAGTTTGAAGAGTTGGCCGTCGATTTCCGAGACGTGACCGCGAGCCAGGTCTTTCTGCAACGAAGCCGTGCTCATCGGGTCGAGCCCGTCGATAATGGCAAGATTTGCAGCCACCAAGTCGCGTCCGAAGTTGATGCCCAACGCTTCGCCGACTTTGGTGCTTTCGCGCACGAGATTGGCAAAGAATTCGCGTTCCTTGCCGGGATGTTGTATCGGTCCCATCGGTATGTCGAAATAAGCGCCGGTGCACGACATTGCCGAAATGAACGACCATTTGATGAACGTGTCGCGGTTGATGTCGTCGCTGACGCGAACGGCGATGCCTGCCGCGTTGAGTTCGTCGGCTATACGCTGAATCCGCTCGAGTGCAATACCTTGCTCGGGGCGGGCGCCGATTACGGCATTGAAGGTCGTTCCCATTTGGGTAATTTCGCCCGGTGCGGAAATAAAGCCCACGATGTATATCAGTCCGTCGATTACGGTGGCTCCCGGTGCTGCTGCAGCGATGCGCGGTCCGGTTCCGTAGACGTTCAGCAGCGGCACAAAAATTGTTTTATCGCTTTTGATGCGGCTAATCAGCCCGGCTACCGAGTCAATCGAATAGCCCTTGACAGTTACTATCGCCACGTCGGGTGTGTCGTCGTATTCGTCTGCCGTGCAAGCCTTTACCGGCAAATAGTAGTCGCCTTTCAAATCCGATTTAAGGTGCAAACCGTTTTGGCGTATCTGCTGCAAATGCTCTCCCCGGGCAATGCATGTCACGTCTTTGCCTGCCAACGACAAGAATCCGGCTATCGAGCCGCCAACGCCTCCGGTTCCTATGATAAGATACTTTGTCATGGTCTTATTTTTAAAAATCTCTCAAAATTAATTATTTATTTCTAAACCATAACAATATTCGAAGATTTTTTGTAATTTTGTAACAAAATTTTAAGTTATGGCATCTAAACTTTGGGAAAAGAACGTGCAAGTCGATAAGGGCGTTGAGGACTACACCGTAGGTCTCGACCGTGAAATGGATCTTTATCTTGCGCCGTACGACATATTGGGCTCGCTTGCCCACATCACTATGCTCGAATCTATCGGGCTGCTCGAAAAAAGCGAACTGGAGGTTCTTGCTAAAGAATTGAAAAACATCTATGCGGAAGCCGTTGCCGGACGATTTGTCATCGAGCCGGGGGTTGAAGACGTGCATTCGCAAGTCGAACTTATGCTCACTCGCAAACTCGGCGATATGGGCAAGAAAATCCACTCGGGACGCTCGCGCAACGACCAAGTGCTCGTCGACCTGAAACTCTTTATGCGCTCCGAAATCGAAATGGTCAGCCACGCCGTCGAAAAACTATTCGTCACGCTGACTGCGCAAAGCGACCGCTATCGCGACTGCCTGATTCCCGGCTATACGCACTTGCAGGTGGCAATGCCGTCGTCGGTCGGACTCTGGCTCGGCGCTTATGCCGAAAGCCTTGCCGACGACCTTACCGTACTGCTTGCCGCCTATAAGGTGGTGAACCGCAATCCGTTAGGCTCGGCTGCCGGCTACGGCTCGTCGTTCCCGCTCGACCGCGAAATGACCACGCGTCTGCTCGGTTTCGACTCGATGAACTACAACGTGGTCTACGCTCAAATGGGGCGAGGCAAAACCGAGAAAACTGTGGCAAACGCTCTCGCCGGAATTGCCGCAACCGTGTCGCGGCTTGCCTACGATGCCTGCCTATACAATTCGCAAAACTTCGGTTTTATACGCCTTCCCGACGAATTTACCACAGGCTCGTCGATTATGCCTCACAAGAAGAATCCCGACGTGTTCGAACTCACCCGTGCAAAGTGCAACCGACTGCAGTCGCTTCCCGGGCAAATCATGCTGATTCTCAACAATTTGCCTTCGGGTTATTTCCGCGACATGCAACTCATCAAAGAAGCATTCCTACCGGCTTTCGACGAACTTTGCTCGATTCTAAATATGGTAGAGCGCATGATTTCGCAAATCATCGTGGTCGAAGGTGTGGCTAACGACGAACGCTATAAATATATGTTCTCCGTCGAAGAAGTCAACCGCCTGACTCGCGAGGGCATGCCTTTCCGCGACGCATACAAGAAAGTCGGTCTCGACATCGAAGCCGGACGCTTTGAGCCTGTCAAAGAGGTACACCACACTCACGCAGGCTCGATTGGCAACCTCTGCAACGACCGCATCGCCGACATCTTCAACGCCACGCTTGCCGAATTCGGCTTCGAACGCTATCACACAGCAATCGACAATCTTTTAGCATAACGATATGATTTTCAGGAGATTACTTTTGCTTTGCCTGACCGTCGCAACGCTTACGGCTTGCGACAAAGTCAACGACGACCGCATTCCGCCCGTGCCCGCCTATCTGGCGCTCAACAACGCCGGACTATGGAACACCTACGGCGTGTCAGGCTATGGGCAATTCCGGTATTTCAACAAGGACAAACGAATTCCCGGAAATTATAGCTACAAAGAACGAGACTACACCGGATTCGGAGGCATTCTGCTCATCGAAGGCATCGACGGACCGCTTGCCTACGATCGTGCTTGTCCCGTCGAAGCAACTACCGACGCGATTCTGACCGTCGACACCGAAAACTATGAAGCCGTTTGCTCGAAGTGCGGTTCGCGATTCAACGTCTGCGAAGCCGCCGGAGCTCCGGTTGCCGGAAAAGCCCACGAACTCAAATACGGACTGCGTCGCTTCTCCGTTATTGCCGCTTCGGGTGGTTACATTATAACTTCTCGATAGTATAATTTTCCTAACAAATGTTATTAATCTGAAATATTTCTACCATTAAGTGGATTTTTTCGTGGCTATATCCCATAAATTTTGTTTATTTGCCAAAACTTATCTAATCTAACATACTGGTACAATGAAAAAACCATTATTAACTCTGCTGACAAGTCTAATGCTATTCTCTGCGGCAAATGCCAACGAAATCGGCATTTACAGCAATCCTGTCATTAACCAAGACTTTCCCGACCCGACAGTGATGCGAGCGCAAGACGGCGCTTTCTACGCCGCTCGCACCGGCGGTTGGACTTCCATTTTCAAGTCGTTTAACCTCTCCGATTGGTTCTACGTTCGCGAAGCCTACGGCGAATCGTCGCAAGTGCCATCCGGCAATCGTTACGGTTTGCCCGGCGACACCTGGGCGTGCGACCTTAACTACATCAACGGTAAATACGTGCTCTACTTCGCCGTTTCCGAATGGGGCGGTCAATGGACCTGCGGCATCGGTTGCTCTTGGTCGGAAAACCCTGCCGGACCATATCACGATACAAAAAAATTTTTCAACAGTACTGAAATCGGCGTCCAAAACAGTATAGACCCGTGCTACTTCGAAGACAACGGCAAAAAATATCTCTTCTGGGGTAGTTTCTGCGGAATCTATGCCATCGAACTCTCCGACGACGGTCTCAGTATAAAACCCGGCGCATCGAAAGTGCAAATTGCCGGCGCAAGCTGGGATTATTCCATCGAAGGGACGATGATACACAAGCACGACGGTTACTACTACCTAATCGGCTCTAAAGGCTCTTGCTGCGAAGGTCTTAACAGTTCCTACCGTCTCGCCGTTGCGCGTTCGACAAATGTCCTTGGTCCGTACTACAACATGAACGGTGGCAGCGCACTTAACAACAACTTTACAACTCTGCTTTCCGGCAACAGTCGCGTCAAAGGTCCCGGACACTGCTCCGAAATTATGACCGATGACAAAGGTCAAGACTGGATTCTCTACCACGGCTATGACGTCAACGACCCCGATGCCGGTCGCAAAATGTATCTCGACCCTGTCTATTGGAAAGACGGTTGGCCCTACATCGCAAGCGACGATACACCTTCGACAGGTGGCACAAAGCCATACATCAAGCAACCGGGCAACACTCTCGACGAGAAATGGAACTTCTCCGAGCAACGCAGCACCCAAACTCAAAAAGGTTGGGACGCTACGAAGGTGCGCAACTTCTGCTACAACGACGGCAAACTCTACTGCGTATACGACCACTCTGCTATAAAAGTTATCAACGCACAAACCGGTGAAGACCTTGGCAACCTTAACGAAACAGACATCTGCACGGGTGGCACGTACAAATTCTGCGACGTAAAATGCTTTAACGGTCATATCGTGGCTTGTAACCTCGCTACCGCATCTAAAGGCGAAGAATTCCGCCTATATTGCTGGGACAACGACCAAGAAAATCCATACCTCCTTTACAGCACTACCGACCTCAACGGCGCTGTTCGTCTCGGCGACTGCTTGGAAATTGCCCCCGACAGCGACTGGGATAGCAACCTTTGGCTTTGCCTCGCCAACCAAGACGGCACAACAACGAACGTCATCGAATTCAACCGAAATTCTGAAGGATGGCATAAATACGTATACCCAGTGACCACCGACGGTTCTACACAATTTATCACCGGAGTAACCGCTCGCGCGTACCCCAACGCCGGCGTGTGGTGGATTGACGGCATAAACTGCGAACCGACATTCTTCGGTCGCGAAAACGGCGTTCTCTACAAGAAACTCTCGTTCAGCACCGGCGAAACCTGGGGCTCTTGCCACCACGAATTCTGGTTCCGCGGTCAGAAATACGCCGCAAACCTCAAATTCAACGACCGTACTGCCGGCGATAGCAACTCAACGTTCAAAGGCGGTCGTATGCGTCTTATTATCGACGATTCAGGCACATATAGTTCGGCTTCTTGGGTGTGCGAATATCCTACCGACGGACTCGGCTCGACCTCAAGAAACACCAACGGTACTGGCGACGTCGCCATCAATACCGACGGCAACAACTATATTGAGGCATGGGTTTGCTCTACCACCCAAGGTATGGCTTACTTCACATATGGCACACCTCCCGAGCAAAATCCTTCTCCGATTTTGCCCGCTGGTCCGTCGATTCAAACAAGCGATAAGACAATAGCATTTACAACAGACGCTTACACACCTGTAACCAAGACGGTTAAAATCACCGGCAATTACCTCGAA
>JBJEDO010000141.1:32388-38036 GCA_051872155.1 Candidatus Limisoma sp. | reverse complement strand
ACATTAACAAATATATATATCGTGGCGCTGTCTTTTGGTTAAGCCGAGGCAGCGCTTATTTTTGTCATAAAAACAAGATATGGCAAACGAAATAACTACAGTCGAGACCCGAATCAATGGCAAGCAAGCCAAGACGGAACTCGCCGAAATGCAACAGCGCTGCAAGGACCTGCAGAAAGCGTATGCTGACGCCGCAAAGGCAGGCGACAAAAGTGCTAAGGACATCTACAAAGAACTTAAGATTGCACGCAATGAACTACGCCAGATGCAGCGTGACGTCGTCAGCGTCGACAACGTGCTTAAGAATCTCAGTAAGGCAAGCCCGAAAGAGTTGAGCACTACGCTCCGCACCTTAACTCGTCAACTCAACGACATAGAGCGAGGTAGCGCAGCATGGGAGGAGCAGAAGCGTAAAATCGCCGCCGTTAAGGCAGAACTTCAGAAAGTTAATACCGTCGTCGGCGAACAAGAAAAAGGATGGGCACGCGTCAAAAACGGCATCAAAAGTTGGCAGGCAGGGATTGCGGCAGGAATAGGTTATATTAAAGACTTTGTGAGCGGCATCGGCAATTCCGTTGAAGCGTTCGCCGCCATGGATCACGAGATGACTAACGTGCAGAAGTACACCGGGATGACGAAAGACCAAGTCGAGAGCCTTAACGAGGAGTTCAAAAAGATGGACACCCGAACGAGTCGGGAGGAACTCAATAAACTCGCACAGGACGCAGGTCGACTCGGCAAAACATCGGAGGAGGACGTTCTCGGCTTCGTACGTGCTGCCGACCAAATTAACGTAGCACTCGATGACCTTGGCGAGGGAGCAACGCTTACGCTGTCGAAGTTGACAGGTATTTTCGGCGACGAGAAAATTTACGGCACAGAGACTGCGCTGCTCAAGGTTGGCTCGGTTATCAATGAACTGTCGCAGAACTGCTCGGCATCCGCGCCGTTCATCGCCGAATTTACATCCCGACTCGGAGGCGTAGCGAGTCAGGCGCATATGAATATCTCGCAAGTGATGGGCTTCGCCGCTGTGCTCGATACGGCGAATGCCGGGCTTGAAGCATCGTCGACGGCGTTAAGCCAAATCATCGTGAAACTCTATAAAGAGCCGGCAAAGTTCGCCGAGGCTGCAGGCATCGACGTCAAGAAGTTTACCGAACTGGTAAAGACCGACGCCAACGCTGCACTCATCGAACTGCTCGACACGATGAGAAAGTCGGGCGATATGTCGGTTCTCGCACCGATGCTCGCCGACATGGGCGTTAAAGGCAGCGAAGCCGTTAAGACGTTGACAACACTCGCCGGCAGAATCGACGACGTTAAGGCACAACAACAAGCCGCAGCCGAAGCATATGCCGAGGGCACGAGCGTAACCAGAGAAGCAGAGATACAGAACAGCGACTATCAAGCGCAACTTGAGAAGTCGAAGAAGTCGCTTCACGAACTCACTATCGAACTCGGGATGAAGCTCGCGTCTGTAATGACTACGACCAACAACATCCTCGTCGGTTTGGGCAGGGCATTTATGTCGGTTGCCGGTTGGGTTGGCGAGCACTGGAGGTTGTTAGTTACTTTGACGGCTGCCATCGTCGCATATAACGTCGCCGTTAATCTCGCCGTGATTCGTACCAAGGCATTAGCGCTGTGGACTTCGGCTATTACCGTACTGCAAAAGGCGTGGACGGCTGTGCAGATGCTCGCGGCTGCGGCTGTCGCTCTGCTTTCAGGCAACGTAACGAGAGCAACGGCAGCATTCCGCGTATTCTCGGGAGTGCTCAAAGCGAATCCCATCGGGCTATTGGTATCCGTCATCACAGCCGCCGTCGCAGGGCTGGCGCTGCTCATTACGAGAACAAAGCAACAATCGGCAGCCCAAAAGGCACTCAATAAGATTAAAGAAGAAGCCGTCGTAAAAGCACAGGACGAGATTAGGAACGTGAACTTGTTAGTCGAGGCAATGAACGACGTGCGGCTATCGATGGAAGAACGAGCCAAGGCTGCTAATGAATTGAACCGGATCATCCCGGACTACAATGCCCAACTCGATGCGACGACCGGCAAGTATAAATCGAATAAAAAAGCGCTCGATGATTATATCGCGTCGCTCATACGTCAATACGAAGTAGAGGGCGCAAAAGCACAACTATCTGATATAGGCAAGAAACGAGCACAGGCAAGAATAGACCTAATAGAGGCAGGTAAGAGCCTAAACGCCGCGAAACAGAATGCCGCAAATTTGGCGACGCAAAAGGTAGCCGGCTCGGGAGGAGCAGCACCAAGTTCATCAGCCATGGCGCAAATGGGCGCATCCGCCGAGATTGCAGGTGCTGAACGCCGAATTAATAAGTTGAACGACACGATAAAGAATCTCGATGAACTCGAGAAGACGATCGTCGACGCTTATAAGCCCGGGCTTATTGCATCAGCTATTGCGAGTACAACGCCCGAGACTGACGGCATCGATCCTCCGGACGATACTGATAAGGACAAAGGTAGTAAGCCCGGGAAGTTCGACGCCGAGGAGAACTGGCAAGCCGAGCAAGAGCTTCGCGCCGAGATTGCCTATAAGCAAGGCGAACTGTCTTACAAGCAATACACCGAAAAGATTGCCGCCATCAACGACGAGTTCTATCAAAAGATTCTCAGCCGCACCGACCTTTCTGAAAACGAACGTCTCGAATATACTAACGATATGCTCGACGCCAAGCGTAAAGCCGAGGAGGATAGCGCAAAGATTAGCGCTCAAGCCGAGCAGCAGCGCTACGACGAGAATATGGCTCGATGGAAGCAGCGTTATATCGACGACGAGATTAGCCGCGAGGCATATAACGAGGGGTTAGAACTCATCGAACTCGACCACCAGACTCGCCTGACGCAAATCTATAAGGAGGGCACGGAGGAGCGCAAGAAAGCCGAAAAAGCGCTCCAAGATGCGCAACTGAAAAGTAAAAACGAGAACCCGGTAAAGGCTGACGACGGTCAAGCAGCGCAGTTCAAGCAGAAGTATTTCGGCAATAACGCCGAGGAAAATGCTGCGGCTTATGCTGCATCTATGTCGGTGCTCGACACGGTCTACCAAGACGAGGTCGCAAAGGCGGCAGGCAATAAGGAAGAACTTCTGCGGCTCGAGGAGGCATACCAGCAAGCGCGCCTCAATATCGCCAAGCAGTACAATCAGGAAATCGGCGACGACCAAGTATCGGCAGCAGAGAACGCATACAACAATATGCAAGAGTTCTTTAACTCCGAGGGCTATCAAAAGACTTCGCAAGCCGTCGGCAACGTGATGGGAGGCTTGAACGATATTTTCTCGGGAGTTACGTCGCTCATCCAAGCGAACCTACAGATGCAGACCGACGCCATCGAGAAGCGCTACGACAAAGAAATTTCGCTCGCCGAGGGTAATAGTTACAAGGTAAAGAAACTCGAGGACAAACGCGACAAGGAGATTGCCAAGGCTAAGAATAAGGCTAACAAAAAGATGTTCGCCATGCAGATTATTCAAGCAATAGCCCAGACTGCGCAGAATGCCATCACTGGTTTCGGCACAGGTCTGCAAGCAGGCTTTCCTCTCGGACTCGTTCTCGCTCCTGCACTGGCTGCCATGGCACTCGTCAGCGGCGGCATTCAGATTGCGATGATTAAGAAGCAGCAACAGCAGGCAGCATCGACCGGCTACGCCGTCGGCGGTTTTACGAAGCCCGGTGCTGTCAACGAGCCTGCAGGTATCGTGCATGCCGGCGAATGGGTGGCGAGCCAAAAGTTAGTAAACAATCCCAAAACACGGCCTCTCATCAACGCTCTCGAGCAAGCGCAGCGGTCGAATACCATCGGCACAATATCGAGCGCCGACGTTTCACGGTCTATCACTGCACCCATGGCGACGGCAAGCGCTGCCTCGGAGACGAAAACAACGAGCAATCGCGACGAATTGACGTCGACGTTACAGCAGTTGAATACTCGTCTGCAGCAGCCGTTCGTAACCGTCAATACCATCACGGGCGACACAGGCATTAAGAAAGCCCAAGACGACTACGAGAAATTAATGCGCAACAAGAACCCAAAAACTAAGTAGCGATGAAAATATTGGTTAACGGCAAAGAGGCTGTCATTAAGAGCGGCACGTCGATAGAATATATCCAAGAGAATCGATTTTTTACCGACGCCGACGATTATACATTAAATATCACGTTCCCGATTGCCGGTTGCTCGCCGAATATTCGAATCTTCGGCAACCGTAATCGCATCGACCTCAAGGCGGAAACGACAGCCTACGACTGCGAAATTATCGATGTGAACTTCCGCAAGGTCGGCGTTCTTGTGCTGACCGACATCAGCGAGACCGAACTGAAATTCCAGTTTCTTGCAGGCAAATCGGCAAATAACTATCGCACCGATTGGGGAGAGGAATACATCAACGAAATATACCTTGGCGCACCGTATTCGGAGACGGCAAGTCTCTACAAGCCCGAGACCGTTTGGGGTATGGGCTTTGCTAAGGCTAACGGTTATGTAGCGCTGCCTTGGGTCAATAACACTTCAGGCAATATCCAAAACAAGCCGAACACCGACTTCGACGGTTGGGATGATGATACGACGAAGTTATCGTTTCAGCCGTACCTACTTCATATCACTAAAAAGATATGCGAGCATATAGGCTATACATACGATTTTTCCGTATGGGAGTCAAGCGAAGAACTCAAATACCTGCTTATCTGTAATGCGCTGCCTGCGGCATGGGATTTGCCGGCGTTCCATTGTGCTATGCCTCACTGGACCATAAAGGAATATTTCCAAAAGTTAGAATCTTTTATGAGCATGCAGTTCGACATCGACCACGACAATAAAAAAATAACCTGCGGCTTTAATCGGGATATACTTAGCAGCATGCCCATCGTTATGTTAGATAAGGTCGAACGAGCTTACAGCGTATCAATCGACGAGGACGAAGAAATAAAGTACGTCGAGAATAAGGTGCGCAAGTATAAGGATGGTGGACACAATATGTCGAAATACTATTGCTGCGATTGGCTGATTGAGCAGGAACGCAGACTCGGCAATGTGAAAGAATTCGACACTCTCGACGATCTGATTTCGGCAGTAAGCTCGTTCATCAGCGGACGTACTGTTAAGTTTGTGAATAAACTGCACCAAGTTATTACCGAATATCAAGGCTATGCATATCCATCAAAGAGCGGCATCGACAATAAAATTCTATGTGCTCGGGACTTCGATGGATACTACATCGTTAAGGTTACCGGCAAAACTAAAATCAGCGGCACGAATTACTGGTCGCAGAATTGGACACTCGTTGAGATAAACCGATTCGGTGCATCGAAATATCCGACGGAGGACACCGACGTCGAGGAAGAAATCGAATTTATCCCTGCATGGGAAGACGAGGTCGACAACGGTAACTGCCTATTTTTAGAGGCTGGTTCTATGAACGAGACCGGCGATATTGCCATCGAGGACTCCGAACAAGAAAAGAATGCCAAAAAGGAGGAAGAAATTATGCAGCCGAGAGCAGCGGCATTATTGCAAGAGGACGAGCCTGACAACACTACGCCAGAATATTACGACTGCATCTATCTCGCATGGTGGGGCACTTCGTGGGATGGCAAGAAGAAACTACCGTGCCCACC
>JBJEDO010000141.1:0-32288 GCA_051872155.1 Candidatus Limisoma sp. | reverse complement strand
ACGGCGACGCTCACCGAAAACGGCATCTCCGAGATGATAAAGGGCACATTCTGGAAGATAAAATAACGCCGTTTTATCCGCCGTTTAACCGAATTTTGACCGCAAACTGTTGCGTTTTTGTTGCGCTATCATATAGAGCAACAGTATAATACATTATTAATTAATATTTTAATCGTACATACCAATATTTCCCTACGGAATTTTAGGGCAAAGGCTGCTTAGGTGCCAAAAAAATCGATTTTGTACGGTTTTTAGGTGCCAAAAAAGTTGATTTTTGCTTGTTTTATGGTGCCAATTAATTTGTTTTTCGTATCTTTGTGGTTGAAAGACAATATATTATGGCATGAGAATGTATTATAAGCGAAAAATAGACAATGAATTGGAGATTTGGGCATCGTCCAAAGAGCGCAAACCGTTGCTTCTCAGAGGAGCGAGACAGGTTGGCAAGACCTCTGCCGTCAAGCATTTAGGCGAAAAGTTCAAGTACTTTGTCTCGGTGGATTTCAACGAGCGGCAAGACGTGCATTATCTTTTCGACGGCAGTTATTCTCCTCAAGAGATATGCCAAATGCTATCAGTTCTGCTTGGTACGCCAATTGTAGCGGGCGAGACACTGTTGTTCTTCGACGAGATACAGTCGTGCCCGGCTGCAATCAATCGCTTGCGATACTTCTATGAGAAATTTCCTGAACTACATCTGATTGCGGCAGGTTCGCTTTTGGAGTTTGCATTAGAAACGCTTCCTTCTTACGGAGTGGGTAGAATTAGAAGCATCTTTATGTATCCGTTTTCCTTTGAGGAATATCTGTGGGCGACAGGTAATGAGGCATTGTCGCAAATGATAGATACTTCTTCGCCCGACAAGCCGCTGCCATTGCCCATCCATGAGCAAGCACTTCGTTTGCTCCGTGTGTTTTTGGTTATAGGCGGTATGCCGGCTGTTGTGGCTAAATATTGCGAGGATGGAAATCTGTTGGAGTGTCAGACAATTCTAAGCGAACTTGTATTATCGTTCCGTGATGATTTCGCGAAATATAGGAGCAAGGTGCCTTCTTTGCGAATTGATGCAACATTCCGTTCCGTTGCTGAACAAGGTTTGGGAAAGTTTGTATATAACCGTGTCGACACCGATGCTTCTACGGCACAAATAAAAACAGCTGTTGACACTCTCATATTGGCAGGGCTTGTCTATCCGGTCACCCATTCTTCAGCTAATGGAATACCGCTTGGTGCTGAAATCAACGAAAAATACCGACGAATGATTCTGCTTGATACCGGTCTTCTTCAACGGATTCTCAATCTTGAAATCTCGGATGTTCTGTCGTCGAATGAAATACAGATCGTCAATCGTGGGGCTATTGCCGAAACGTTTGTTGCAACAGAGTTGGTAAAGTCCGCTTCATGCTATAGTCCGTATCCTCTATACTGTTGGCATCGGGAGAAACCCGGCAGCAACGCAGAAGTCGATTATGTTGTGCAATTGGGTACGCAAATACTTCCAATAGAGGTAAAATCCGGCTCGAAAGGGTCTATGCAGAGCATGCGCCTTTTCATGGAGGTAAAGGGTATTGACAAGGGCATACGAACCTCGTTAGAAAATTTCTCATCTTACGATGATATTCTCGTTTATCCTCTTTATGCAATTAAAAACATATTTGCCTTAAAATAATTCGTTAATTAAGAACTCAATTTGTTTGAATTATGAAGCATATTCTATTGGTTTTGTCTGTTATGATGTTCAGCTATTTATTAGGCTTTGCCAATGATTGGGCTAACAAGAGTCGTTATGCCGAGTCGAATGCGGAGGTTCTGAAACTTGATAAAAGTCAACGCTGTGTTGTTCTGATGGGTAATTCGATTACCGACGGATGGCCTGTGGCTGACTCGACGTTTTTTGTCGACCACGGTTTCGTCGGGCGCGGAATAAGCGGGCAGGTGAGTGCTCAGATGCGCGAACGCTTTGCCGACGACGTCATCGCTTTGGAGCCGACCAAGGTTTTTATCCTTTGCGGAACAAACGACATTGCCGAAAATGCCGGACCGTATGACGAAGATGCGACGTTTGCGAATGTCGTTGCTATGGTGGAAATGGCAATCGACAACGACATTGTGCCTTATGTTTGCTCGGTGTTGCCGGCTCGTCGATATCCTTGGAATCTGAACATTACCGGCGGACCACAAAAAATTGAGCGACTCAATTTGCGTCTACGCCAATATGCGACGGAGTTGGGAATCGGCTACGTCGACTATTTTACGCCAATGGTTGCCGACGACGGCGAATCGCTTCGCGAGGAGTATACTTTCGACGGCGTACATCCTACGCTCGATGGCTATAAGGTAATGGAGGCGGTTCTCCTTCGGACTGTCGATTAGCGCGCGGCTATTTCTGATTTTTGCAGAATGCAGGCCGGGCAAGGTTTTTGATGATAATCTCGGATTTTGCTTGAGTTTCGGCGTATTCGCTTTCGGGAACAGATTTGTCGGTTATCCCGCTGCCGACGAAAACAGCGACTGCGTGTTCGTCGAAGCACATGCTACGCAGGTTTACGGCGAAATGAAACGACCGAGCGTCGAACGGTCCGATGTAGCCGCCGTAGCATTCGCGATTGTGATGTTCGTGCGATAAAATGTATTCGACTGCCTCTTTTTTGGGTGTGCCCGCAAGCGCCGGAGTGGGGTGCAAGAGGTCGACCAAATCCAGCATTTTTCGGATGTCGGATTCTTTGATGGTAAACATATTGCAGATGTGCTCGACGTTGCCTGCCGGAAGGGTAAATTTGTCGGACACGGTGTAGTCGAAGCCGGCGTTTTTGATGCGTTCGGCGATGTAGTTCGACACGAATTCTTGTTCTTCAATGTCTTTTGCCGACCAAACCGATTCGCCTTTCAAGCGCGTACCTGCAAGCGCCATCGTCGAAAATGTTCCGTCGTGGTAGTCGCCGATTATTTCGGGCGAAACGCCAATCCATGCGCCTGTCTGCGGCGTGCTATAGATGAATGTGAAAGAGTCGGGATTTTTGTCGTGGAGTCGGTCCATAAACGAGGTCCAATCGACATCGTCAATCGCGCGTTTTATCACTCTCGAGATGACTACTTTGCGTAGCGTCGGCGATGTTCGAATGGTCGCAATGCAATCGCTCAGGCATTCGATGTAGTCGCTTTTCGGGGTCGATAGGGCGACAACCGGTTTCAGCTGTTTGTCTGCTGACGACGTCGGCAAATCGGTTTCGTCGTATTGGCGGAATATTGTCGTGCCGTTGGCGCTTGTCTCGGTAAACGGGACAATTTTGAATCCGGTCGTGCCGATGAAGTCGGCATCGATTTGCGCACCGAATACAAATCCGTCGCGCGTGCCGTAGGCATAGAACGAATAGCCGGATTTCAGTGAATTACGAATCGCGTTTTTGATAGACTCTTGCATTATTCTACTTTCCCGATTAGTTCAAAAGCGTAAGCGTTTGATATTTTTACGTTGTAGAATTCTCCAATTGTAAGACTTTGCGACTTCTCGATGAGCACTTCCGGGTCGACTTCGGGCGAGTCGAATTGCGTGCGCCCGACGTAGTATTCGCCTTCTTCGCGGTCGACGATAACTTTGAAGGTCTTGCCGATTTTCTCCAGATTGATTTCGAGCGAAATGTTTTCTTGAATTGCCATCAACTCGTCAAGTCGGCGGTCTTTGACCTCTTGCGGAATGTCGTCGGCGAAATGCTTTGCGCCGTAGGTGTCTTCTTCTTCGCAATAAGCGAATGCACCCATACGTTCGAAACGACATTGACGTACGAAATCTTTAAGTTCGTCGAACGCAGCATCGTCTTCGCCCGGGAAACCAACCATCAGAGTAGTGCGCAGGTGTATGCCGGGCACGCGCTCACGGATAGTTCGGATAAGTTCGAGCGTGGCTTCGCGGTCGATGTGTCGGCGCATATTGGTTAGAACCGTGTCGTTGATGTGTTGCAAAGCGATGTCGAGATATTTGCAAACATTATCGTGACGATTCATCACGTCGAGAATGTCGTACGGAAATTGTGCAGGGTAGGCATAGTGAAGACGAATCCACTCAACGCCGGCAATCGATGCCATTCGGTCGATTAGGTCGGCAAGACGCATTTCGCCGTAGAGGTCGGTGCCATACGACGACAAATCTTGCGCAATGACATTGAATTCTTTTACGCCACGAGCAACCAGAGTTTCCACTTCCTGCAAAATTTCCTCTTCAGGTCGCGATGTATGTCTGCCCGTAATCAGCGGAATGGCGCAAAACGAGCAGAAGCGGTTGCAGCCTTCCGAAATCTTAAGATATGCCGAGTGCGATGGCGTTGTGATGATACGGTCGTAGGGCAGAGTAGCCGGATGCGATTTAACGACGTCGTCGATGATCTTTGTCCAGTCGAATTTGCCGTAGATTCGGTCAATTTCCGGAATCTCTTTGCGGAGTTCGTCGCGATAGCGTTCCGACAGGCATCCCATAACAATCAATTCCTTGATGCGATGCTCTTTCTTCGCTTGCGCATATTCGAGAATAGTATTTATCGATTCCTCTTTAGCGTCGCCGATAAAACCACAAGTGTTGATAACCACAATTCGACCGCAAACGTCGTTGGAATTGTGATGCGCTTCGATGCCGCAATCGGAAAAACGCTTAAGCAATCGCTCGGAGTCGACCAAGTTTTTGGAGCATCCGAGCGATATTATGTCTACTCGATTGTTTTTCATCTTATTTCTTGAAAAGAGAATCAACAAACTCTCGTTTTCTGAAAATCTGAAGGTCTTCGATGCCTTCGCCCAAGCCGATGTATTTTACCGGTATGCGGAATCCGTCGCTGATGCCGATAACCACACCACCTTTGGCAGTTCCGTCGAGCTTGGTGATGGCAAGTTGGTTGACGTCGGTTGCGGCAACGAATTGCTTGGCTTGCTCGAACGCATTTTGTCCCGTAGAGCCGTCGAGCACCAACAGCGTTTCGTTTGGTGCACCGGGTACAACGCGATTCATTACGTTTTTGATTTTCGTCAACTCGTTCATCAGCCCGACCTTGTTGTGTAGACGTCCTGCCGTGTCGATAATCACGACATCTGCACCCGATGCCTTTGCCGAGCTAACCGTGTCGAAGGCAACCGATGCCGGGTCGGAACCCATCTGCTGCTTTATGACAGGCACGTCGACGCGCTTGCCCCAGATTTCGAGTTGCTCGATAGCCGCAGCTCGGAACGTATCGGCAGCACCGAGAACCACCTTGTTACCGGCTTTCTTGTATTGGTAAGCTAGTTTGCCGATAGTAGTCGTTTTGCCAACACCGTTCACTCCGACAACCATTATCACATATGGCTTTTTATCGTTGGGGATAACAAATTCTTCGACATCATCGTCTTCGTCGCCGACCAGCAAATCCGTAACTTCCTCGCGAAGAAGTTCGTTAAGTTCGTTCGTGCTGACATATTTATCGCGAGCGACGCGCGCCTTGATTTTGTCGATAATTTTCAGCGTTGTATCGATGCCGACATCCGAAGAAATAAAGATTTCTTCGAGTTCGTCAAGAAAGTCATCGTCAATAGTCGACTTGCCAGCAATAGCGTGAGCCACTTTTGTGAAAAAGCCTTCTTTAGTCTTCGACAAACCCTTGTCGAGAGTCTCTTTTTTGTCCTTTGAGAAAATTGAAAATATACCCATATCGATTATTTAAAGCATAGATTGAGGGGAAATCGCGCACAAGCCCAAGCGAGTTTTTGTGAATTTTTACTAAATCAGCGACTTCCATCTGCAAAGATAGTGCAAGGTGAGCGAAAAACAAAACGAAAACGAAGTTTTCAGCTTTGTTTTTCCGAACCGCCGCCTATCTTATCCAAAGTAGTGCAAATCGAGGGCAAAAGCAAATCAAAACGAAGTTTTG
Source organism: Candidatus Limisoma sp. (assembly GCA_051872155.1). GTDB lineage: Bacteria > Bacteroidota > Bacteroidia > Bacteroidales > Muribaculaceae > Limisoma. Next base: position 26,397 of record JBJEDO010000141.1, on the reverse strand, counting down.
AAATTTGATTTTGCCAATAACCATGGAGAAGCCGTAATTTCCGAACTATCTCATTAATTTTGCACTGTGGCGGCGGAGGAATTCTTTGCTTGGGTGGAATTTGTAGGGTAGCGTGAGGCGCTTGCCTTCAAATCGCTCAAAGTATTCTTTTGCGGTGTCGTTGGTGTAAAATTCTCGGATATAGGGGCTGACAATCATTCGATAGTCGTCGTCGAACGAAATCAGGTGTTTGTCGAATGCCGCGTCGTAGGTTGCGCTTAGGCATAGTCCGTTTTGCGGATTAAGCCTATTCGGTTTGTTTTCCGCCCATGGGAGTATGTGACTTGCTCGCAGTAGTTCTTTTATGTTGAGCCCGCAGACGCAACATTGCCCGCGGTAGATTTCGAGCAGCACGCTGCGGAACGCGTTTTGCCCGATGCGTTGGTGCACTTCGGCGTTGGTTTCTGTGTCGGCAATCTTTGTAATCTCTTTCAGACTTTTCATTAATTGCGAAGCGCTGTCGGTCGATTGCACGCTCTCATTAACTCGTTGTTGAATGATTGATTCGCGGAAATTATACAGACTGCGTACGGCGGCGGAGCAGAATCCTTTCTTGGGATAGCTTGGCTGTGACGACTTGCCGTACCTGAAAATGGAATCTTGTCCGTCTCGCATTTTCTTTTCTTCTGCTTTTACGAATTCGTACAAGCTATATATCTTGCCGGCATCGGTTATTGTGGCTATCGAATTGCCTTCAAAATGCAACACGTCATATTGCTTAAAGATATCGTCTAATATCTTTATTGCTGTGAGGTAGCTCTTTGTCGTGCCATTTCTAACGCCGTAAATTCTTTGCAAATATTCGGCAAATTCTTCCATAAAATATCTATATTATTTCTTCCAAAGTGCAATTCAAAGTGCAAATTTTGCACTTTGGAGCGGTTTCGCTTGCTGTTTTTGCACTGTGAACGTCTAATCTTTTTTGTCGCCGGTGATGTCGGTTGCGGTAGCGCGAATTTGACGGCGAGTGATTTGCAGTTTCTTCGAATAGTAGAGACGCATATCTTCGGCGTGCTTAAGTTCTGCTTTTTTTGTGGCGTAGTCGTATGTGGTTGCGATTTCCGCCTTAGCTCGGTCGGAGAGCGCTATTTGCGTCGATTTTCTGCCGCAAAAACTAAGGGTGAGCTTTTCGTTGCGATTGGCTGCGATGAATTGGCAGAATGTGTCGCACTTTTCTTTCGAGAACGTAACCATTTCCACTTGGGTAGAGCCGTCGCGGAATCGGTAGTTGTTGGTGTTGTCTTGCGGAACTACGCCGGTTTCGACTTGTCCGTTTGTGCCGCTAACGCGCAACGAGGTGTGCCCGACGGCGTTGCCGTAGAGCGAAGAGAGCAGGTAGATTTCGCCGGCTTCGTTGATGCGTGGCTCGATGCCGGTTGCCTTGACGAGTCGGTCGGCGCCGATGCTGTTGAGCACGCTATAGCCTTCTACCATATCTTTTGTTTTGACGAATCGAAATTGTTTGGCAAGGGAGTCGACGAGGGCTTTGTTGGCAAGAATTATGCTGTCGTTTGCAATGCTGTCGGCAATGGTTCGCTTTTCGACAATGAGCGTTTTCAGGTGCATGGCGTTGCGCTGCACATCGATGATGCCCGGATAGGTCTTGACGAGCGAATCGATGTAGACGATTGCTTCGTCGTAGTTTGAGCCATCGTATTTCGACTGTGCCTGTCCGTACAAATCTTCTGCCTTGATTTGTTCTTCCGACTTGCCATTGCTGCAAGCGGGTATGGCGATGGCTACTAATGCTGCTGTGATGAAATTAATTGCTTCTTTGTACATTTTTTACTCCTTTCACGTTGCTGATTTTTTTCAATAGACTGTTTAACGTCGTGTTGTCGTTAATGCCAATCACCAGATTGCCTTCGAAGAATCCGTCGTGCGATTCGATGGAGATGCTGCGAAGCGATGCTTGGCTTTCTTTGGAAATGATTGATGTAATGCTGTTGACCACACCTATATTATCTACGCCGACAATGCTGACGGGCACTGCCGATTGACTTTTGCCAATCTTTCCCGACCATTCGGCGTTGATGATGCGATACGGATATTTTTGCTTCAAGTGGAGTGCGTTGGGGCACGTTGACTTATGTATTTTGATTGCTCCGTCGGTCGATATGAAGCCGATGATTTTGTCGCCGATAATCGGTGTGCAGCATTTCGATAGCTTGTAGTTGATACCTTTGATGCCTTCGCCGATGATGATTACTTCGTCGGAATCGACGTCGTCGGGGATGCGTTGCTGCATGACGAATTCCTGCGCCGAAAGAGTGGGGATGGTCGGCTCGTCGATTTTCGCCTCGAAGTCGATATAGGCTTCGATGACCGTGTTGACATCGATTTTTTCGTCGGCAATTTCGTTATAGAAATCGGTGGCGGTTTTGTAGCCGAGTTTCTTGATGACTTTCGTCAGAACTGATTCGTCGAGGTCGACTTTCCGATTCTTAAAGCGGCGTTTGAGCAATTCTTTGGCAAACTCTGCCGACTTGTTGTTTATTTCGTTAATCGTTTGGCGTATTTTGTTACGCGCTTTCGACGTGATAACAAAATTGAGCCATTGCGATTTCGGCTGTTGGTTCGACGAGGTAATGATTTCAACCGTGTCGCCGTTTTGCAACTTATAGTTGATTTTCTGATTGCGACCGTTGACTTTACCGCCGGTGCACGAGCATCCGATTTTTGAGTGTATGGCAAAAGCGAAGTCGAGCACGGAAGCGCCGAGCGGAAGTTTGAACAAGTCGCCCTTCGGGGTGAACACGAATACCTCTTTGTCGTAGATATTCATATTCATCTTTTTCATCAGCTCCGAGGTGTCGCTGTCGGAAGTATCGAGCAAATCGCGCACGTTAGCCATCCAGCTGTCAAGACCTTGTTCGCTTTTCACTCCTTTGTATTTCCAGTGTGCGGCAAGACCTTTCTCGGCAATTTCGTCCATACGTTGCGTGCGGATTTGAATCTCCACCCACTTTTTGTCGGGGCCGCACACCGTGGTGTGGAGCGATTCGTAGCCGTTCGATTTGGGGATGGTTATCCAGTCTTTCGTTCGGCTGGGGTTTGCGCTATACATATCCGTAACGATGGCAAAAGCATGCCAACAGTCGCGGCGTTCGTTTTCCAGCGGCGTATCGATAATGATGCGGATGGCAAACAAGTCGAAGATGTCTTTAAGGTCGGCATTTTGCTTTTTCATCTTGTTCCAAATCGAAAAAATCGATTTGGTGCGGCCTTTAATCTTGAACGAAAGTCCTGCCTCTTTGAGCTTCTTTTCGACCGGCTCGATAATGCGCGCAATGTATTCGTCGCGTGCCGCTTTTGTCTCGTTGAGCTTGTGCGCAATTTCCGTATACTTCTCTCTATTAGTATACTTAAGCGACATATCTTCGAGTTCCGATTTGATTTTATACAAGCCCAAGCGGTGAGCCAAAGGTGCATAGAGATACATCACCTCCGACGAAACGTCGAACACGAATTTTTGGTTGTTGTGATGGTTAATCATCTTCATCAATCCGAGACGGTCGATTATCATAATAATGATAACGCGGATGTTTTCTGCAAAAGCCATCATCAGTTTGCTGAAGTTCTCGTTCTGCAGTGCGCTTTGCTTTTTATATAGTATGGAAACCTTAAGCAGGCCTTTGACGATTGTGAAAATATCTTCGCCGAACTCCGATTTGACAGTGTCGGCTGTAATGTATTCCGATTTGCAAAATTGATACAACAAAACAGCAATGACCATATTCTTGTCGGGGCAAAAATACTCCGTAATAAGTTTTGCGGTGTTAAGATGCCTTACAATAGGATTAATGCCATATTTGTCGCGTGTGGCAAATCCTTTCTCAATTCCTTGATTCATAATGTCACGAAGACGGATGAAAACATCGTAGGGTATTTCATCCTTAAATATTTCCATCAATTCTTTCAGCGTCTTTTTGACAAAATCAGCTTCTTCCGGTGTGTAAAAGTTTTCGTACATTATATGCTGTTCCTTAATTTTGGTCAAATGTAAGGATTTTTTTTAAGAAAAGCTTTATGGTTTCGAGAAAAATTATTAAGTTTGAGGTGTTGAAATAAAAACCTAATATAAACCATTATGTTCACAGATAAAGATTTGGAGTTGTTTAAACAACGCAACGTGACAGTAGAACAGATTGAAGACCAATTGAATTCGTTCAAGCAAGGTTTCCCGTATTTGAAACTTGTGTCGGCTGCTACTGTAGGCAACGGTATTATGAAAATGACAGAAGAAGATGAGGCTCACTATGTGTCGGTGTGGAACGAATATTTGTCGAGCGACGGCAATATTCTGAAATTTGTGCCGGCGTCGGGAGCTGCAAGTCGTATGTTTAAGAATCTCTTCTCGTTTGTCGACGGTGCCGACGATGTTCCGACCGATAAGTTTATGAAGGAATTTTTTGCCGGCATTCATAATTTTGCGTTCTTCGACGACCTTAATAAGGTAGTGGTTGCCAACCACGGAAAAACCATCGACGAAATGATTGCTGCAGGTAGCTATAAGCCGGTCGTTGAATGCTTGCTCGGTGCAAAGGGTATGAACTACGGCAGTCTGCCCAAGGCTCTGCTCGAATTCCACAAAGTGGGCGACGAAATTCATACTGCCTTGGTAGAGCAGTTGGAAGAGGGCGCTCAATATGCACAAAATAAAGAAGGTAAAGTGAATGTTCACTTCACGGTGTCGGGCGAGCATCGCGCGCTGTTTAAAGCCGAAATGGATAGGGTAATCCCGGGATTGGCTAAACAGTATGGAGTAACTTACGACGTGTCGATGTCGGAGCAAAAACCGTCGACCGACACGATTGCCGTTAATATGGACAATACGCCTTTCAGAGAAAACGGCAAACTATTGTTCCGTCCCGGCGGTCATGGCGCTCTGATTGAAAACCTTAACGACGTCGACGCTCAAGTTGTTTTCGTGAAGAATATCGACAACGTAGTGCCTCGCACGCTTCGCGACATTACCATTAAATATAAGAAAATCATCGGCGGCGTGCTCGTTGAAGTGCAGAAGAAAGTTGCTGAATATCTTAAAGTGCTCGATGCCGGAAACTATACAATCGAAGACCTTCGCGAAATCGTAAAATTCGTACAACGCACTCTGTTCGTTCGCAACGAAGAGACCAAATATCTTGAAGATTCAGAACTCGCATTGTATCTCCGTAAGAAATTGAATCGACCCATTCGTGTTTGCGGTGTTGTTAAGAATGAGGGCGAACCCGGCGGCGGTCCGTATGTGGCATACAATCAAGACGGCACGACATCTTTACAAATTCTTGAAAGCTCGCAAATCGACAAAAACGACGCTGCGGCAATGGCATTGATGCAAGGTGCAACCCACTTCAATCCCGTCGACCTGGTTTGCTACATCTGCGACTATAAGGGCAAGAAATTCAATCTTCCGGAATTTGTCGACAAGAACACCGGCTTTATTTCCGAGAAGTCGAAATCGGGTCACGAGATTAAAGCACTCGAGTTGCCGGGACTTTGGAACGGTGCGATGAGCGACTGGAATACAATCTTCGTGGAAGTGCCTATCGAGACGTTCAACCCCGTAAAAACCGTCAACGACTTGCTTCGTCCTGCGCATCAAGGCTAAATAGGCATACGGATAGATATAAATTTTAAAGAAAAAAGAATAGTATAAGTGTTTGATATATAGAAATGTAATGACACAATGTAGCAAAATATGCTATCAAACATTAAAACTTTTTTGCCGAAAAATTTGTATTTGAAATAAAAGTGTGCTAATTTTAACAAGATTTTTAACGAAACATAAACTTAAAATAATATTACTATGTCAAAAACGATTTCATTCAACGAACTGCGTCGCATCAAAGACAGTCTGCCTGACGGCACAATGCACAGCATTGCTGACCGTCTCAACGTAAACGTACAAACAGTAAGAAATTACTTTGGCGGCTCGAACTATGCATTCGGAAAGAACTGCGGTATGCATATCGAACCGGGGCCTGACGGCGGTATTGTTGTGCTCGACGATACGACAATCTACGATATGGCTGTAGAGATTCTTAAAGAACAAAGCAAAGAAAAAGAAGAATAAAAGTTGCAATTTTGAGGTTATGACAAAAGGTGATAAAGAGCGTTTAGTAGTCCTATCACACGATAAAGCCGTAATCCTCAAACTCGTTTTGAAGGAAAAAGGTATTGAGGTTGTTATAAGCGATGAGCAGCAGCCTCAAGCCTTTCTTTTGTCTGAATTGCTGGTCGAAAAAGACAAACTGACGGAAGCGGCAAAAATCCTTGATGGCTTTTTGTCGATTTCACGAAAAGATTCCGTCGCCGAACAGCCGTCGAGTGTTGTTCTTGTCCCTGTCGACTTTTCGCCATATTCCGAAAAGGCGTGCGAAGTGGCGTTTCGCTATGCCGCCGCGAACGATTTGTGTGCAGTATTGCTCCACACGTACATTAGCGATTCCTATCGAGAGACTTTGCCTCCCGGATTTAAGATTATTTCTGAAAAAATCAAACGCGACAAACCGGAGCAAAAGGAGCTTAAGGCAATACAAATGATGTCGGACTTTTGCGACGGCTTAAAGTCGAAAATGCAGGCGGGATTGCTGCCGCGCGTCGATTTTGTCAGCAAGGTTGTGCAAGGCATTCCCGAAAGCGTCATCGTAGAATATGCCCACGAAATCAATCCCTCAATCATCGTAATGGGGACGCGTGGAAAACACCAGAAAGAAGAAGACCTGATAGGAAGCGTAACTGCCGAAGTGCTCGACACAACCGAGCATCCGTTGCTAATTATCCCCGACGGACTTCAGCCGCACGACCTTGTGCCTGTGCGTAATGTTATGATTTATTGCCTCTTGGAGCAGTTCGACATCGAAACTGTTTCTCTCTATCTGAGCAGAATTGCATCGACCGATTGCTCTATCAAGTTGGCGCATATTCGTGGCAAACGCGAAAAACTCTCGGAAGAACGTCTTGAGGCTTTTCGTGAGTTTTGTGAAAAGAATTTCCCCGGCAATCGTTTCGAAACTATTTTGTTCGACGACAAGGATTTCCTCGACGACTTCAACAAATGTCTCATCGACAACGAAATCAAACTGCTTGTTTTGCCCAACCGCAAGCGCAATATTTTCACTCGCTTATTCAATCCCAGCATAGCGCATCGACTCTTCTTCCACACCGATACGGCTATGATAATTCTCCCGACCTTTTTGGCATAATCGCCCGTGTTTGGACATAATAAAAGGCTAAAAGCTGTTGGTCAAACCTTAATCAAACCTTTAGCCTTGTATAGTTTGTCGAATGAACGCTCTAAATGAGTGCTAATTCGAGAACCTCGTCGATTGTTGTGACATAGTGGAACTTAAGCCCTTTGAGGTAAACTTGCTTAATGTCCTCGATGTCTTTTTTGTTCTCTTTCGAGAGGATGATGTCGGTGATTCCGGCGCGTTTTGCTGCAAGAATCTTTTCCTTTATACCGCCAACAGGGAGCACCTTGCCGCGGAGAGTGATTTCGCCGGTCATCGCAATGTGGTCTTTTACTTTTCGATTGGTAAACGACGATGCCAACGACGTAACCATCGTGATGCCCGCCGACGGACCGTCTTTGGGGATTGCACCTTCCGGAACGTGGATGTGTACGTTGGTGGTGTCGAAAACTTCCGGATTGATTCCATATTTCTCGCAATTCGCCTTAAGGTATTGCAATGCAATCACCGCCGATTCTTTCATAACGTCTCCCAGATTGCCGGTTAGCGTAAGCTTTTCCGCCTTTGCTTTCGACAGCGAAGATTCGATAAACAAGATTTCGCCGCCGACGGCAGTCCATGCCAGACCCGTAACAACTCCGATAAACTCATTTCCTTCGTAGATTTCGGAAGTGAATTCTTCCATACCCAAGAATTCTTTTACGTTAGCAACGGTTATTGATTTCGGGTATGTCTTGTCGCTTGTTTTGAGTCGTGCTATGCGACGTAGAATTTTGGCAATTTTCTTCTCCAACTGACGTACGCCCGATTCGCGAGTGTAGGATTGGATGATTTTCGACAAAGCCGCTTTGGGGAAGTCAATTTCTCCCTTTTCAAAACCGTTTTCAGCCAATTGCTTGGGCACGAGGTGTTTGCGGGCAATTTCGATCTTCTCTTGTTCGATGTAGCCGTTGATTTCGATCAACTCCATACGGTCGAGCAGCGGCTGCGACAGTGTCTGCAGAGTGTTGGCTGTTGCAATAAACAGGATGTTCGACAGATCGTAGTCGATGTCGACGTAGTTGTCGTGGAAATGACTGTTTTGCTCCGGGTCGAGCACTTCGAGCAGGGCTGATGCCGGGTCGCCTTTAAAGTCTTGCCCGAGTTTGTCGATTTCGTCGAGAACGAATACCGGATTCGAGCTTTTGCATTTGATTAAGCCTTGGATTATTCTGCCCGGCATAGCGCCGATGTACGTTTTGCGATGACCGCGAATTTCAGCCTCGTCGTGGAGTCCGCCGAGCGAAATGCGAACATATTTGCGGTTGAGTGCGTCGGCTATCGACTTGCCCAACGACGTTTTGCCGACTCCGGGAGGGCCGTAAAGACACAAAATCGGTGCTTTCATATCGCCGCGAAGTTTCAACACGGCAAGCTGCTCGAGGATGCGGTCTTTCACTTTGTCCAAGCCGTAATGGTCTTCGTCTAACTGCTTTTCGGCATTGTTCAAATCGAAGTTGTCTTCCGTGCTGTCGTTCCAAGGAAGGTCGAGTAAAGTTTCCAGGTAGGTGTATTGCACGGAGTAGTCGGGCGACTGCGGTTGGAGTCGCTCTAGTTTGTGCAATTCTTTTTCGAAAGCAGCCTTAACGCTCTCGCTCCAGTTCTTTTTCTCGGCGCGGTCGTAGAATTCGTTGATATCGTTTTCGTCGGTGTCGCCGAGCTCGTCTTGAATCGTGCGAATCTGTTGCTGCAAGAAGTGGGCGCGCTGCTGCTCGGTGATGTCTTTCTGCGTTTTCGACTCGATGTCGGCTTTGATTTCGACAAATTGAGCTTCGCGGTTAAGATGCGAATAGAGCATATAGGCGCGTTTCTTAATCGACGTCTCTTCGAGCAACTTTTGCTTGTCGTCGGGCGAAAGCGGAGTGTTGGCGCACAAATAATTGATGAGCTGTTCGCTGTTGTCGATGTTCTTGATTGCAAAAACCAACTCAGCGGACTTGTTGCCCAAGTTATTGAGCATATTTATGGCAATGTCTTTGATGGCTGAAATCAAGACATCAAACTCTTTGTCGTCGTTTTGCGGCTTTTCGTTGCCGAACGTGTGTATTTGTCCTTTTAAGAAAGGTTCGCTTTGGGTGATTGATTCCAGCTCGAACGGATATTTGCCTTGCAAAATGACGTTAGTCGAACCGTCGGGGAACTCCAACACCTTAAGCACGTCGGCTACTACACCTACGCGGTGTAAGTCGTTGAATTGAGGCTTGTCGACCGACTCCTCTTTTTGACAGATTACACCAATCAATGCGTGAGTGCGTTGAACCTCTTCGATGAGAGCCAACGACTCTTTGCGACCTACGGCTACGGGGATGGCAACTTCCGGGAACAACACCATATTGCGCAGCGCCAATATGGGTATCTCGTGGGTGTTTAGTTGCTCAACCTCTTCCGGGTCGGCAGTGTGTGAACCTATCTCGGTTATCACCGAACATATCTTTGGCGATGTTTGAGAATCGTTTGCGTTGTTATCGTCAAAAAACTTCATGCTGTATTAATTACGTTATGGCTATGGGTGTACAAAAAGTGTGCCAAACCGCTTTTTGAAGACTAAATTTCTTCTCTATGCAAAAAAATGTCGCTATTAGTGACAAAAAAGAGAAATGCCAAACCGATTGTTGGCACTCCTCTTGTATTGATAAGTATTTAATCGAGTTATGCTTTAACGCGGCTAACGTATGTGCCTTCGCGTGTGTCAACTTCGATGGTTTCGCCTTCGTTGATAAACAAAGGAACGCGAACTGTTGCACCTGTTTCGACAGTAGCCGGCTTTAATGTGTTTGTAGCAGTATCGCCTTTCAGACCCGGCTCGGTGTAAGTAATCTTGAGTTGTGTCTTGATAGGCATTTCAGCGTAGAGCACTGTTTCGGTTGATGCGTCCGACACTACGTCGACAACATCGCCTTCTTTCATAAAGTCAACTCCGGTAATCAAATCCTTGTGGATAGGAATTTGCTCGTATGTCTCTTGGTTCATGAAAATGAAATCACCTGATTCTTGGTAGAGATATTGATAGGGGCGATGTTCTACGCGTACATCTTCCAATTTCTCACCAATGTTGAAGCGACGCTCAAGTACGTAGCCGTTTACCACGTCTTTGAGTTTTGTGCGCATAAAGGTATTTCCTTTACCCGGTTTTACATGTAGAAATTCGATGACGAAATAAAGTTTGCCATCCATGCGGATGCATGTGCCGTTTTTAATGTCTTGAGCGTTTATCATATGATTTTATTTGATATTTAACTTTTGATTTTTTACGGCTGCAAAGTTATTAATTTTTTTTATAACTCGCAATAACTCAACACAAATTTATTCGCTTGTGTTTTTGGTGAGCGCTTTTTGATTCCTTTTTGTTCCATTTCGATGTCGCGTTTATCTGTTTTTAACTTAAAAATTGGTTTGTATAGTTATAATATGTATCTTTGTCGCCGATATTTCGTGCGTTTGCGCGATTTCGTTAACATAATTATATTCCACCGGATGAACTTATCTTTAAAAAACACCTTGACAATCGCTCTTGTCGTTTGCATTTCGTTTTTGTCAGCGGCGCAAGATGCTGTGAATAAAAATGATAGCAAGACTATTAGTCTCGCCACTACAGAAGCTGCCGGCTCGCAAAAGTCGAACAAAGATAAAGTGCCGCCTGTTGTCCATAGCTCGAAGAACGACACATCGGCAGGCGTGAAAGGCAGTATGAGTATCCGCAATATCGGCAAGCGCCAGCAGTTTTCGGCTGCTCAGCGCGAATCGTTCGACACGGATATCTATTCGCCGAAATCTGCAATTTTCAGCAGCGATGGAACTCTGTTTATAAACTCGCTTGAAGGCTGTCGCACGGTGGCTTATTCCGTGCCGTCGCTCGAAAAGATATTCGTCGTCGAGTATAAGTTTGCATCCGGGCAGGGTGAATTGTGGGCTGCGCCGTCGGGATTCTATACGTTTACTCACTATCCGAATGGCGAACGTCGTTCGTTCTCGGGCAAACCGGTTGAAATGGCTTGGTCGCACAATCATAAATATCTGTGGGTACCTTTCTATCGTCGAACGTTCGACATTAATGCTCAAGATCCGTCGGCGATTGCCGTAGTCGATGTCGCAGAGCAAAAGATTATACGTATGTTCGAAACCGGACCGCTGCCCAAGGCTGTTGCCGTGTCGCACGACAACCATTACATAGCCGTTACTCATTGGGGTAACAATACGGTCGGACTAATCGACATTGCAAGCAATAATCCCGCCGATTGGCATCATCTTTCGCCGGTCGAGGTGGGGAAGAAGTTGGTGCTGAATTATCCGCTAAATGTTTCGGTAGATAGAGATAAAGGGTCGGGCTACCTACTTCGTGGCACGATGTTTACTCCCGACAATCGATATCTGCTGGTGTCGGGTCTTGCAGGACCTTTGTCGGTTATCGATGTTGAAAAGCGTCGCCATGTCGGATTTGTGCACGAACTTTACGGAATACGCCATCTGACGTTCAGCAACGGACGCGTTTTCGGCTCGCGAAATGCAGCAGGCGAGGTGCTTTCGTTTGCGCTCGACGACCTTATCAGAGGCATTGATAAGTATCTGTCGAAAGAGACGCAGAAATTAACGGTCGATGGAACTGTTCGTCGTGTCAAAGTCGGTGGCGGTGCTCGCACGCTGGAGGTTTCGCCCGATGGCAAATATGTCTTTGTGGCGTGCAACAGTGCAAGTGCTCTTTATGCGGTCGATGCCGAAACGATGAAGGTGGTCGACAAGATTCGATGCGATTCTTACCCGGTTGGGTTGGCGATTTCGCCCGACGGCAGATATATAGCAGTTACTTCGCAAGGTCGTAAAGGTTTTGGCGGAAATGCCGTAAATCTCTTTGAGGTAACTCGCTACGACATCAAACAGGTTGCGCCTACTGAGGTTGCAAAAGATGTCGAAACCGATTCCGTACAAGCGCAAACCACGCCAATCAGCGACGACAGTTGTGCCGTTACGCAAGCCTCAATGACGTTCTACACTCTAATCGCTTTAGCCCTTTTTGTCGTTGTCGTACTCGTAGTTGTCTGTGCGCTTTTAGTGCGCCGCCGTCGCAAATAACGGCTTTGCCGTGGTTATTGGTTTTGCCTTTTTCTCTAACCTCTAACCCATAACCTCTAACCACCGACGAAAGTCGGTTTTATTCGTTTTCGTTTTGTTTTTCGCTCACCTTGCACTACTTTCGCTTCGCGCAAGATAGGCTGCGGTTCGGAAAAACAAATCCTGAAAACTTCGTTTTCGTTTTGTTTTTCGCTCACCTTGCACTATCTTTGTCTAAAATTTGACAAGTATGGATGAAGATATATTGAAAAAGCTCAAGAAAGACGAAGATGGATTGGCTACTTACGAGTATATAGCTAACAATATCGGCAATTGCGACGACATAATGCCGCAATTGATAGACAATATCATCAACGTCGACCGTAATGGTCAGTTCGCTGTCAGTACAGCCAGATATCTCAATGCTATAGATAAAGAGCGGTATGCTGCGGAAATCGATTCGCTCATCAAGGCGGCTATCGATAAGGACCGCGAGCGCAATTACATTCCTGACCTTCTTGGTAGCATATGGGGTGCCGATTATGCCGAGCATGTCGACGAACTCAATGCCGACGATAATTTTAGAAGAATCTATAAACGCGTATATCCGGTAGGAATATGAAACGCACGTTTATTGCTCTTATTGTAGCAGTGGTTGCTATCGTTGCTATGACGTCAGCACAAAAATCAGTTAAGCCAATGGAATCAGAAAAACGTACTATTGTTCGCCTTGAGACAACAAAGGGCGATATCGAAATTGCATTATATAACGAAACACCCGGTCATCGCGACAACTTCGTGAAAAACGTCGAAGCCGGCGCTTACGACGGTGTGATTTTTCATCGTGTCATCAACGATTTTATGATACAAACCGGCGACCCTAAGTCGAAAGAGGCGGTGAAAGGGCAGATGTATGGTAGCTCGGATTTCGGTAGCGAAATCCCTGCCGAATTCGTCTATCCGAAATATTTTCACAAAAAAGGCGCCGTTGCTGCAGCTCGCGTTGGCGACCGTCAGAATCCGGAGAGAAAATCTTCGGGCTCGCAGTTCTATATTGTGACGGGTAAAGTGTTCAACGACCAAGCGTTGTCTCAGTTGGAGCATTCCAAAACCAATCGTCGTAAAAACAACTATTTTGACGGACTTATCTCTCAAAATCGCGAGCAAATTATGCAACTTCGTCGAAATCGCGATTCGCTTGCTCTTCAAGAACTTCAGCAGCAACTAATCCAACAAACCGAAGCCGCTATTACCGGCAAAGAAGACCTCTTCACTCCCGAACAGCGCCAGGCTTACACAACCGTAGGCGGAACTCCGCATCTCGACGGCGAATACACCGTCTATGGCGAAGTGGTTAATGGTTTGGACGTTGTCGACTCTATTCGAGCTGTTAAGACTGATGACAACGACCGTCCGCTGGAAGATGTTAAAGTCTTGAAAGCCGTTATCTTACAACGTGCTGATAAATGATAGAAATCGTAGAGCATAAGTTGTCGAACGGCTTGAAGGTGGTTTTCAACCGCAATCGTTCGTCGCAGTTGGCTGTTGTCAATGTGGCTTATGCCGTAGGTGCGCGTAACGAGCAGCCCGGCAAAACCGGTCTGGCTCATTTCCTTGAGCATCTGATGTTTACAGGCACCTGCGACGTGCCCTCTTACGACGAACTGCTGCAAAGCGCAGGCGGCGAAAGCAATGCCTGGACCAACAACGACTTGACGAATTACTATGACGTTTTGCCGGTGTGCAACTTGGAAGTGGCATTGGCACTCGAGGCAGACCGGATGTGCGGCTTGCGCTTGGACGACAAATCGTTCGAGTCGCAGAAAAGCGTTGTGGTCGAAGAGTTTAAACAGCGCTACTTGAATGTGCCTTACGGCGACCAAGAGCATTTGCTTCGCGATTTGGCATATAAAGTTCATCCATATCGTTGGCCTACAATCGGTCGAACTGTCGACGATGTTATGGCAATTACCAAAGACGATGTAAAATACTATTACGACAACTACTATGTGCCATCGGGTGCTGTCTTGTCGATTGTGGCTGACGGTGATGCCGACCGGGTGCTGTCGATGGTTGAACGTCATTTCGGCGAAATCGATAAATCGGGTGCCGATAAGCGTCCGTATAGCGCAGAGCCCGAACAGCAGGAAGCTCGTCGGTTGGTAGTTCGGCAAAACGTGCCTTATCGGCGAATCGTTAGGGCTTATCACATGGGTGACCGCCTTTGTCGTGATTATGCGGAATGCGACATTTTGAGCGACGTGCTGTCGAACGGCCGTTCGTCGCGCTTGTATCGTAATGTGTTGGCTAAAGGCGATTTGGTGTCGGCTATTGATGCCTCTATTACCGCCAATCACGATGCCGGAATTCTCAAGATTCAGGCTTCGTTGCTGCCCGGCGTCGATTTCGATAAGGTGGAAGCTGCCATCGACGGCGAAATCGAGCAAATGCTCAACGACGTAACCATTGACGAGATTCGGAAATGCATTAACAAGTATGAGTCGAATGCGCTTTTCAGTAATCTGACCATCGAAGAACGTGCGTCGAACATGGCGCAATGCTGCATACTCGGCGATGTCGATATGATAAATACCGAAATCGATAATTATCACGCCGTTACCTGCCGCTCATTCGTCGAGTCGGCGCGAAAACTGCTTCGACCGACAAATTGCTCGACGTTGTATTATGATATAATGTAGCGGGGCGACCAAATAAATCTCGCATTTAACATTTGTTACAAAACCGCCTCGAAATGCAAAATAATTCTAAATTTTTGGGAAAAATAATATTTTCAGTGTATATTTGATGCAAATTGTAAAAAGTCAGCAATAGTTGGCAAAACCTAAACATATTAGATTATGGAATCGTGTGAAAAGTCAGCACCTCTCGAACTCGAGAGCGATGGCAAAACCTTGGAATCTACAGAACAAACAGTTGTAGAGAACGTAGAACAGGCAGAAGCCCAAGCAAAAGAACCGGCAAAAACAGAATATGCCGGCAAGAGTAAAGAAGAATTAGTTGCAGCACTTGCAGCCTTGATAGAGAAGCCCGTCGACGAAATTCGCGACGAAGTAAACGCTATCAAGAATCAATTCTATGCGCTTCGTAAGGCTGAGCAAGAAGTGGAATTGGCGGAATTTGTCGAAAAAGGCAATGAGCCTGCCGCATTTGCTGCCAAGCCGGATGCCGAAGAAGATAAACTCAAAGATTTACTTAACGAATATAAAGAAAAAAAAGCGGCTCAACAGGCTGCCATCGAGGCTGAACGCGTTGCCAACCTCGAACGCAAACGCGCTATCCTTGCCGAACTCTCCGAAATTGCCAAGGATGTCGACAATGTAAACAAATTCTATACGAAGTTCCAACAGCTTCAACAGACCTTCAAAGAAGTGGGCAACGTGCCTGCTGCCGACGACAAAGCGCTTTGGAAAGAATTCCAAACCGTAACAGAGCAATTCTATGATTCTCTGAAGATTAACAAGCAACTTCGCGACCTTGACTTTAAGAAAAATCTTACTGCAAAAGAGAATCTTTGCAAAGAAGCGGAAGCGCTTGCCGACGAAGGCGATGTAATTGTCGCTTTCAAAAAGTTGCAAGAACTTCACGACAAATGGCGCGAAATTGGTCCTGTTGTCAAAGAGCTTCGCGAAGACCTCTGGAAGCGCTTCAAAGAAGCATCTTCGGCGGTCAACAAGCGTCACCAGGCTTTCTTCGAAAATCGTAAAGAGAAAGAAAAAGAAAACGAAGTTGCCAAGACTGCAATTTGCGAAGAAGCTGAAGCTATCGTTCTTGCCGAACTGACAACTTACGCAAAATGGAACGACGCTACAAAGCAAATTATCGATATGCAAGAGCGTTGGAAGACTCTCGGCTTTGCGTCGAAAAAAGTCAACAACGAACTTTTTGCTCGTTTCCGTAAAACGTGCGACGAATTCTTCGCTGCCAAAGCGGAATTCTTCAAACGTATGAAAGACGAATCGGCAGAGAATCTCGCCAAAAAGCATCGTCTCTGCGAACGGGCAGAGGCTCTTAAAGACAGCACCGATTGGAAGAAAACAGCCGACGAACTTACTGCCATTCAAAAAGAATGGAAAACAATCGGTCCGGTGCCGAAAAAGAGTGGCGACGCCGTTTGGAAACGCTTCATTGCCGCTTGCGACTACTTCTTTGAGAACAAAAACAAAAATACGACAAATGTTCATCAAGAAGAGCACGCCAATCTGAAAGCTAAAAAAGCTATTGTCGAGAAGATTAAGACAATCGACGAGTCGTTGAGCAAAGATGAAATCAAGACACTTCTCAAAACTCTCGTTGCCGACTATCAGCAAATCGGGCACGTTCCTTACAAAGAAAAGGACAAAATCTACGAAGAATATCGTGCAGCGCTCAACGAGGCTTATGAGAAATTTGACATCAAAGAAACTCGTGCTCGCTTCGAAAGTTTCGCCAATAGCGTTGAGTCGATGTCGTCCGACAAAAACAAATTGTTTAAAGAGCGCGATCGATTGGTTCGAATCTACGAGGCTAAGAAGAACGAGTTGAAGACATACGAGAACAACCTCGGTTTCTTCAATGTGTCGTCGAAAGCCGGTGGTTCGGTGCTTAAAGAAATGGAACGCCGAATTGCCAAAGCGAAAGAAGACTTGATTTCGCTTGAGAAGAAAATCGACCTAATCGACGAAAAATTATAGTTTTTGAAAATTACCGTTTGGGCTACTCGCTGCGTGTGGTAGCCCAAACGGATTAATTATATAGATGTGAACACAAAAGGGCGTTACGGATATTTGGTAAATATTCTAACAACCATAGCCGACTTTATACTCCTGAATCTCGTCTACCTCTTAGTTGTCAATACGGCAAACAACGTGGGCGATTTCGACGATAAAGTGATATGGTTGCTACTAAATATTTCTTACTGTCCGGCAATTTTTATGTTTCCGGATGTCCACAAAAAGAGAATTCTCTTTGCGGACAAGTTGATGATTATTTTGGTACAAACGTTTGCGGTGCATTGTTTGGTTATGCTCACGTTTACGAGCATTATCAGCTACGACGATGTGCCGATGCGCATTTATGCCTATTTTTATCTCATCTTCTACTTGTGCTTGGCATTTTGGTGGATTACATCGCGAAAAATCATCAAACTTTTCCGTCGTCGAGGCCGCAACTTCAAGCGTATTATCATTATCGGGTGGAACGGTACAGCCAAGATGCTTTACGACGAGATTCTATCCGACCCGGGCTACGGCTACAAGATTCTTGGAATTTTCGACAACGAAGAGCATGCCGATAGGGCAATGACGGGCAATCTGCAACAGATTGAAGACTTCGTCGTCGAAAAGAACATTGATGAAATCTATTGTGCACAGCCGTCGGAGGAGGAGCATGTCGGCGAGATAATTAAAATTGCCGACCGCCACGATGTGCAGTTTTTCTACGTGCCTCTGATTAGCGGTTTTATGACAACGTCGTTCAGCCTGACTTCGATGGGAAACCTTCCCATAATGGTCTATCGCCCGAACCCGTTGCAGTTCTGGCTCTATCGTCTGATAAAGCGTATTTTCGACATCTGCTTTTCGCTGGTCGTGATTGCTCTGGTTTCCGTAACGGTGCTGATTCCGATTATCGTTGCCATCAAATTGTCGTCGCGCGGACCGGTGCTCTTCAAGCAACGCCGTACCGGTTATCGCGGCCGTGAATTTACTTGCTTGAAATTTCGCACGATGAAAGTTAACAGCCAAGCCGATACCGTGCAAGCCACCAAAGACGACCCGCGCAAGACTCGCGTCGGCGACTTCTTGCGTCGTACGAGTATGGACGAACTTCCGCAATTCTTGAACGTGCTTTGGGGAGATATGTCGGTAGTCGGACCGCGACCGCACATGGTGAGCCAAACGAATGAATACAAGAAACTCATCGACAAATATATGGTGCGCCACATCATCAAGCCCGGCATCACCGGACTCGCTCAAGTGAGTGGCTACCGCGGTCAAACCGAAGAGCTTTGGCAAATGCAGAAACGTGTCGAATACGACGTGATGTACATCGAAAATTGGTCGCTATGGCTTGACATCAAGATTATTATTCGCACCGTTGTCAACGCCATAATCGGTGAGAAAAATGCGTTCTAACTATATCAAAACATTTTATAACCTATAATATTTTAATACTTCGTATGAAAGCATCTCATCTATTGTATGCCGTCGGGCTTGTCCTTGGCGGACTATTATCGAGCCCGATAGCATCGGCACAAACAGAGGAAGAGCCGTTGCGCTATGTCGACGCTCTGCAGTTTCGAATGATTAATAAGGGTTTCGCCGACACCGAAACGCCGTTTCAGCGACTACCTAAATGCTTGAAAGACAGCGCAAGCACTGACTTATGGCAGCGCCAGAGTTGTTCGAGCGGCTTGGGCATACGTTTTGCTACCGATTCGAAACGAGTGGGGGTGCGCTACACCTTGCTCTTCAATACGCATATGTTTCATATGGCGGATACCGGATTGAAAGGTACGGATTTGTACATCCTCGATGAGAACAACCGCTGGGTCTATGTCAACACCAACCGACCGATTGCCGACGAAAATAAGAAATGCGACAAAGTGTTTGTCAGCAATCTCGACGGCAAAATGCATGAATATTTGATTTATTTGCCGCTCTACGATGGTGTTACCGATATGGAAATTTCCGTCGACTCAGCGGCAACGATTTGCTCGCCGCGCATCGACAATCCGCGAAAAGCGAAAAAAATCGTTATGTACGGCACAAGCATCTTGCAAGGCGGATGCTCGACGCGCACCGGTATGGTGGCAACTAATATGATTCAGCGCGACCTTAATTGCGAAGTGGTCAATCTCGGCTTCTCCGGCGAAGGCAAGATGAATCCATTTATGGCACGCGCTCTGGCGAGCATCGAAGATGCCGACGTGTTTGTTGTCGACCCGGTGCCAAATTGCACGGAGATGATGTGCGACACGCTGACCTACAATTTCGTACGCACACTCAAGGCGTTGCGCCCCGAAGTGCCGGTAGTGATGGTCGAAGGTCCGATGTACAGTTATGCGCGATTCGACTCATTTTTTGCATCATATTTGCCGAAAAAGAACGAAAAATTCCGCAAAAACTACGAGCGCCTGATAGCCGACGGCTACACCGACATCTACTATGTTACCGCCGACGGCTTGTCGGGCTACGACAACGAAGGCACTGTCGATGGTATTCATTTTACCGACATCGGTTTCCGTCGCTACGCCGACAAACTTATCCCGGTACTTCAGCCTCTTATTGATAGGTAATAATCGGCTTGGAAACTCGCTTTAATCGCCTTTTGCTGTCGATTTGATTTTTCGAGCAAGTTGTGCGGGCGAAGGAGTGCGTTTAAAGTCGGAAAACGGCATCCGGAAATCGCAGCCTGTCGTATAGTTGCTGCAACCGAAGGCCGTTTTTCCTTTTATGATATGACCGTTACCGCATTTCGGACACGCAATTTGTTCATACGTTTCCACCGACGGTCGACGCTCTTTGCGCTTCTTGGGCTCTTCTTTTTTCGGCTTTTGCTCTGCAACTATAATCTTGTTGCCGGAATTGTCGTTAAGCACATCGAGGACAATTTGATTAATGAGTTGCTTGAGTTCGTCGATGAAGTCGGATGCGCTATAGTCGCCCGATTCGATACGGCGCAGTTTGTTTTCCCACAGACCTGTAAGTTTAGCCGATTTGAGCAACTCAACTTGTATTGTGTCGATTAGCGCGATGCCGGCAGGTGTCGCTTTCAGGTTTTTCTTATCTTTTGTTATGTATCGACGTTTGAAAAGCGTTTCGATTATAGCCGCGCGGGTTGACGGGCGTCCGATGCCATTCGCTTTCATAGCTTCGCGGAGCACTTCGTCGTCGACGAATTTGCCCGCCGTTTCCATAGCGCGAAGCAGCGTACCTTCGGTGTAGTATTTTGGCGGTTGGGTTGTTTTCTTGACAAACGACGGCGTATGCGGACCGGATTCGCCTTCGGTGAATTGCGGCATAATGCAGTCATCGTCGGCGCCGGGAGTTGTCGGGTAGATGGAGCGCCAACCGGGATTGACGATTTTCTTGCCGGTTGCTTTGAAGTCGAAGTCGCCGACTTTTGCCATTACCTCGGTGCGGTCGAATTCGCAATCGGGATAGAACACTCCGATAAACCGTTTTGCAACCAAGTCGTACACTCGTTTTTCGTCGAGCGAAAGCGACGACGATGGCGGCACGTTGGTGGGAATTATGGCATGGTGGTCGGTCACTTTAGAGTTGTCGAACACTTTGCGACTTTTCGGCAATTTTGCTGCGAGTAGGGGTGCCGTCAGGTTAGCGTAGGGCGTCAATGCTTGCAAGATTCCCGGCACTTTAGGATATATATCCTCGCTCAGATATGTGGTGTCGACGCGTGGATATGTGGTAAATTTCTTTTCGTAGAGCGACTGAATGAGCTTCAGCGTGGTGTCGGCTGAAAAGCTGTATTTTTTGTTGCATTCCACCTGTAGCGAGGTTAGGTCGAACAGTCGCGGCGCTGATTCTTTTCCGCGTTTCGTCTGTACGGAGGTGATGGTCAGCGGTAGCGATTTGATTTGCTCAACTATTTGGTTAGCCTCGTCTTCGCTATGGTAACGTCCGGCGGTCGACGAAAAAGGAACTTCGCGGTAGTCGGTTTTGATTTCCCAAAAATCTTCGGGCTGAAAGTTGTCGATTTCTTTCTGGCGTTCGACGATTAGAGCGAGCGTAGGCGTCTGCACGCGCCCAATCGACAGTACGCCGTTGCCTCCGGAGTATTTGATGGTGAACAAACGGGTGGCATTCATACCGAGAATCCAATCGCCGATAGCACGAGAGAGTCCGGCATGGTAAAGGCGGTCGAAGTCGGACTGCGGGCGCAGTTGCTTGAAGCCTTCGCGGATGCTTTCGTCGGTAAGCGACGAAATCCACAGACGGTTGACGGGCTTACTGCAAAGGGCTTTTTGCATCACCCAACGCTGTATCAGTTCTCCTTCTTGCCCGGCATCGCCGCAGTTTATCACCTGGTCGGCTTCTCCGATGAGTTGCTCAATGACGTGAAATTGGCGTTCGATTCCTTTGTCGTCGATGAGTTTGATGCCGAACCGTGGCGGAATCATGGGCAGTGCGCTCAGACTCCACGGCTTCCAGCGGTCGGTGTAGTCGTGGGGCTCTTTGAGCGTGCACAGGTGTCCGTAGGTCCAGGTGACTTTATATCCGTTGCCTTCGTAGAAGCCATCACGGCGCACATTAGCGCCGAGTATGGCTGCAATGTCTTTGGCAACACTCGGTTTCTCGGTAATGCAAACAATCATCGGGCTTCTACGCTGTTTTTATATTCATTCCAAAGAGCATCCATCTCGGCGAGTGTGAGTTGGTCGACGGTTTTGCCTTGCTCTTTGGCTTTACTTTCGATATAGTTAAAGCGGTCGATGAATTTGCGGTTAGTGTGTTCGAGCGCGTTTTCGACATTCACTTTGTAAAGACGAGCGGCATTGATGATGCTAAAAAGCAAGTCGCCGAATTCGTTCTCGCATCGCGTGGTGTCGTCGCTGCGCAACTCTGCTTCGACTTCGCCGATTTCTTCTTTAACCTTTTCCCAAACGTCTTCGCGCTTTTGCCAATCGAATCCGACGTGCGCAGCTTTCTCTTGGATGCGTTCGGCTTTGATAAGTGCCGGAAGGGCTTCGGGAACGCCCGACAATACGGTTTTGTTGCCGTTTTTTTCTTTGAGTTTAAGCTGTTCCCAATTGTCTTCAACTTCGTCCGACCCTTTGACGCGAACTTCGCCAAAGACGTGAGGATGACGGTAGATGAGTTTTTGGCAGAGCGCATCGCACACGTCGGCAATGTCGAATTGTCCTTTCTCGTCGGCGATTTTTGAGTAGAACACAATGTGAAGCAACACATCGCCGAGTTCTTTCTTGATTTCGTCTGTTTCCGACTTAAGCAATGCGTTGCTAAGTTCGTAGACTTCTTCTATAGTGTTGCAACGAAGACTTTCGTTGGTCTGTTTTCTGTCCCAAGGGCATTTTTCGCGAAGGCAATCGAGAATGTCGAGCAACTTGCCGAACGCCTCGAGCCTATATTCTTTACTATTACTCATCTGTCTGTTTTTGTCTGTTACATAATTACTTTTCCTCGGCGCGATATTTTTCCAAACCGTCTTGGAGGAATTTCATAAAATTGTCGACGTTTTCGTCGTAGTATACCGGTCCGGCGAGCAAGTTGCCTTTGCTGTCGAGCACAACGTAGTAGGGTTGCGAATTTGCGCCGAATTTATGACGCTGCAAGTAGCTCCACAAATCGCCGTAGGTTTCCAACTCCACGTCTTTGCCGTTTTCGGTGACGTGCATCGTACGTTCGAGCTCGCGACGATCGTCGACCATCAATGTTATGTTGATGAAGTTGTCTTTCAAATATGTGTCGACTTTTTCGGTGTCGAGTACAGCCATTTCCATCTTGCGGCAGTTTACGCAGCCGTAGCCTGAAAAGTCGAGGAATACGGGTTTGTCTTCGCGAGCAGCCACGCGCATACCTTCGTCATAGTTGTCGAATGTTTGGTGTGCGGATTGTGCCGACAGGTTGAAGTCGAGCGTCGAAACCGGTGGCAGGAATGCGCTAACCGCTCTGAGAGGAGCGCCCCACAAGCCGGGAAGAAGATACAAGGCAAACGAGAGCGATGCGCCTGCCAAGAACAGTCGAACGACGCCTATCTTTTCTACTACGGCGTCGCCCGAGAGGCGCAATCGTCCGAGCAAGTAGAGCCCGAGCAGTCCGAAAATGACTACCCAAAGTACGATAAACACTTCGCGGTCGAGTATGCGCCAACCGTATGCAAGGTCGGCAACCGAGAGAAATTTGATTGACAGTGCCAATTCAATGAAGCCGAGAACCACCTTGACAGTGTTGAGCCATCCTCCCGATTTTGGCAATCCTTGCAGCCACGACGGGAAGAGTGCGAAAACGGCGAATGGTATTGCCAGAGCCAATGCAAAAGCGCCCATACCGACAATCGGTCCGGTCAAGTCACCCAGACTTACAGCTTCTACAAGCAGTGTGCCGATAATCGGACCGGTGCATGAGAACGATACCAAAGCTAAGGTGAATGCCATGAAGAATATGCTCAAAATGCCGGTCGTGTTAACTGCTTTCGTGTCGATGCGATTTGTCCAACTTGAGGGCAATGTCAACTCGAATGCTCCGAAAAACGATACGGCGAAAAGAACCAACATTGCAAAGAATATGAGGTTGAATACGGCACTTGTCGCCAATTCGTTAAGCATTGACGGTCCGAAAATAAGGGTTACGATTGTTCCTAGCAGGAGGTATACGACGACAATCGATGCACCGTAGATGACAGCGTCGACGATGGCACGACGGCGACGATTGTGACGCTTGAGGAAGAAGCTGACGGTGAGCGGTATCATCGGCCATACGCACGGGGTGAGCAGTGCGACGAAGCCGCCGAGCAGTCCTCCCAAGAATACATACCATAACGAGTGCGACGAGTCGGTTTCGGAATCGTCATTCGCTGTCGATACGGTGCTGACAGGGCTATAAATGTCAACAGTTTGAGAAAGTTGCGATTCGTCGGAAGTTGTCTTAGATGCCGGAGCAACCTCTTGTGCCGGCTCTTCGGTTGTTGCTTCAGCAGTAGCCGGCGCTGCCGGTCCTGAGACGAATTCAAAAGTCTCGTTTTGCGGCGACTGGCAGGTGCCATGACCGCACGCCATATAGCGAAGGCTTCCGCGTATTGCATATGTTTCGCCTGTGATTTGTACTTTTTGCGAAATAACGGCGTGGTCGGTCCACCATCCCAGTTTTAGGTGGAAAATCTCGTCGACTTCGGTGTGTGCCGGCGTTTCTTCGACTAATTCGCCGACAAGATTGACGCCTTGCAGCTCTGTCCATTTTACCTGTGTCGGCACGGGACCGCCATCGGGTAGGCGAGTCGCGTAGAGATGCCATCCGTTGTCGATTTCCGCGACAAAATTAACGACACCTTCTGTGGCTGAACGTTTTTCAAACTTAATGTTCCATTTTACGTGTTGTGCCGGCTGAGCCCACGTTGTAGCGGCGCTGAGAAGCATCAACAGGGAGAAAAATATTACTGCTTTGCTTAATTTCATGAGGTTTCGCTTTTTTTCTGACTGCGAAGATAGACAAAATCGGCGAACCGAGCAAATTTCGGGGATAGAGGTGTGCAACGAAAAAGAGACGAAAACACCTATAAATGGCGCTTTCGTCTCCTTATTTAATAGCTTTTAACGGTTTTTTATGCCATCGGGCAACGTGGCTTGATTTGTTTGAAGAAGTCGTTGCCTTTATTGTCGACGAGGATGAATGCCGGGAAGTCGACAACTTTGATTTTCCAAATGGCTTCCATGCCGAGTTCGGGATATTCTACGCACTCGATGCTCTTGATGTTGTTTTGCGCCAAGATAGCGGCAGGACCGCCGATGCTACCGAGATAGAATCCGCCGTGGCGATGACATGCGTCAGTGACTTGCTGCGAGCGGTTGCCTTTAGCAAGCATAACCATCGAGCCGCCGTGGCTTTGGAAGAGGTCGACGTATGGGTCCATACGACCTGCCGTAGTCGGCCCCATAGAGCCACATGGCATACCTTCCGGAGTTTTTGCCGGTCCGGCATAGTATACAGGGTGATTCTTGAAATATTCGGGAAGCTCTTCGCCGCGGTCGAGGCGCTCTTTGAGACGTGCGTGAGCGATGTCGCGAGCAACGATGATGGTTCCGTTGAGCGACAGACGAGTCGAAACGGGATGTTTTGCCAACTCTGCAAGGATGTTCTCCATCGGTTGGTCGAGGTCGATTCTTACAACGTCGCCTTCACCTTGACGGCGCAATTCTTCCGGAATGAGTTCGCCGGGGTTGGAGTCGAGACGTTCAATCCAAATACCGTCGCGGTTGATTTTACACTTGATATTTCTGTCGGCAGAGCAAGAAACGCCCATACCTACCGGGCAAGAAGCACCGTGGCGCGGGAGTCGGACGATGCGGATGTCGTGAGCAAGATATTTGCCGCCGAATTGTGCACCCAAGCCTACGTTGTGAGCCTGACGGAGCACTTCCTTCTCGAGCTCTACGTCGCGGAATGCACGACCGGTTTCGTCGCCGGTAGTAGGGAGTGTATCGTAGTAATGTGTTGAAGCGAGTTTCACTGTGAGAAGGTTCTTCTCAGCCGACGTACCGCCGATTACAAAAGCGATGTGATAGGGCGGGCAAGCAGCTGTGCCGAGAGTCTTCATTTTTTCAACGAGGAAAGGCACGAGAGTCGCGGGATTGAGAATCGCTTTAGTCTCTTGATAGAGGTAAGTCTTGTTAGCCGAGCCACCGCCTTTAGTAACGCACAAAAATTTGTATTCCATGCCTTCGGTGGCTTCGATGTCGATTTGAGCCGGCAGGTTGCAACGGGTGTTGACTTCTTCATACATAGAAAGCGGTGCATTCTGCGAATACCTGAGATTTTCTTCCGTATAGGTCTTGAAAACGCCGAGCGAAAGGGCTTCTTCGTCGCAGTATCCCGTCCACACTTGCTGACCTTTTTCGCCGTGGATAATAGCAGTACCGGTGTCTTGGCAGAGGGGAAGAACGCCGCGAACCGCTACTTCGGCATTGCGAAGGAATTGGAGTGCAACGTATTTGTCATTCTCCGACGCTTCCGGGTCGTGAAGAATGCGTGCAACTTGCTCGTTGTGGGAACGGCGAAGCATAAAAGATACGTCGCGGAATGCGGCACGCGCCATTGCGGTAAGTCCTTCGGGTGCAACCTTCAGAATCGGTTTGCCTTCGAATTCGCCAACTGATACATGGTCTTTTGTTAACAAATAGTACTCGGTTTCGTCCTTTCCTAATTGAAACATGTGACTGAACTTAAACTCTGTTGTAGCCATATGAATTTTATTAGATGTTTTTGTCGTTCTGCAAATTTAAGGAACAATTAATTAATACGGAAAAAAACAAGCAATTATTTTGAAGTTGGGTAAGAGGTAAGAGGTAAGAGGTAAGAGGTAAGAGGTAAGAGGTAAGAGGTAA
>JBJEDO010000140.1:0-9316 GCA_051872155.1 Candidatus Limisoma sp. | reverse complement strand
CGGCACACTGTCGGTTGCTCCGGCTAAAACGATTAACGGGAACATTATTAATATGCAAATTGCTTCATATAGACCGTTTGTCCATTGCATACCCTCCGAGCCGACAAAAGGCATCGACAGGATAACAACAATCACCAACGAGCACCAAATAAAGCCGTTTTTCAAATTAATAAAGCGTCCCAATCGAGACAACAGCAATCCGGCAAAGAACGGATAAAGCAGACGAGAGAAACCGACATAAAGTTGTTCGGGAGCCAAACTCCAACCGCCTATTACCGTAAAAGCCAAATCCGCACGACGAGCAAGAAGACCGAAGACATCAATATTAAGAGTCAACATTACCGTCATTGCGGCAAAAATAGCGACGCACGCACCAAGTGCAATCTTTCCGAGTCGACGAAAAACCAGAGCATACAGCAAATTTGCAACATATTCAAATGCCAACGTCCATGACGGACCGTTCAGAGGATAACCTTCAGCCCATCCGCGAATGTCCAAACCACCTTTAACCGGGATTAAGAAACATCCGAGCAACATAACGAGCATAACCACATACCATTCTGTGGAATTAATAATAGGGAATGCTTCACAGCCGCCAAAATAATAGAGCAAACCGCCAATCAACGAGCCAAGAATCAGCATAGGATGCAAGCGCACCAAACGACGCTTGACAAACGTGCCAAACGACATTTTACTCCACCTGTCATCATAAGCATAACCAACGACAAATCCGGACAACACAAAAAACAAATCGACAGCCAAATATCCGTGATTGATAATTTGATGAATGTGTCCACCGGAATAATATTCGAACAAATGAAACGCAACAACCATCATTGCCGCCACACCGCGCAAGCCGTCAAGCGCCATATAGCGAGGCTTTGACTCAAGATACATTATTTTCTTCATTTCTACATCTATATTTTTCGCAAAAGTACAACAACCGACGCATTCGGGCAAGTATTTCAGCGAATTGAGAATAAAAATGACAGACTAATATTCGTAATATCGAAGAAATTGAGTAATTTTGCAAAAGAAAAACAATCAGAAATGACAGAAACACCACTACTACAGCGTCTTGACGGTATTGACGCACGATTTGAAGAGGTAAGCCTGCTTATCACCGACCCTTCGGTTATCAACGACATGAAACGCTTTGTCAAGCTCACCAAGGAATATAAAGACCTTGAACGACTGACAAAAGTAACGAATCGATATAAACAAATGTTGCGCGACATCGACGAGGCTAAAGAAGTGCTCGAAAGCGAAAGCGACCCCGATATGAGAGAACTCGCCAAAGAAGAACTCGACAGCAACACTGCAAAACTCCCCGAAATAGAAGAGGAAATCAAACTATTGCTCATCCCTGCCGACCCGGAAGACGACAAAAACGTCATCCTCGAAATTCGTGGCGGTACAGGCGGCGACGAAGCAGCTATCTTTGCCGGCGACTTGTTTAGAATGTACTCGAAATATTGCGAGTCGAAGGGCTGGAAACTCGAAGTGATGAGTTTCAGCGAAGGCGCTGCCGGCGGATTTAAGGAAATTATCAGTTCCGTGACCGGCGAAAAAGTTTACGGCACACTAAAATACGAATCGGGCGTACACCGTGTACAGCGCGTCCCGGCTACAGAGACTCAGGGTCGCGTTCACACCTCGGCTGCCTCAGTAGCTGTTTTGCCCGAAGCTGAGCCTTTCGACGTTGAAATCAACGAAGGCGAAATCAAATGGGATACATTCCGAAGTGGTGGCGCCGGCGGTCAGAACGTCAACAAAGTAGAATCCGGCGTGCGACTCCGTTACAACTGGAAGAACCCCAATACGGGAATCGTTGAAGAAATCTTGATAGAATGTACGGAAACTCGCGACCAACCTAAAAACAAAGAGCGTGCATTGGCGCGTCTGCGCACGTTCATCTACGATAAGGAGCACCAAAAATACGTCGACGACATTGCTTCGCGCCGCAAAACAATGGTGTCGACAGGCGACCGCTCTGCAAAAATTCGCACCTACAACTACCCGCAAGGACGAATCACAGACCACCGCATCAACTACACAATCTACAACCTGTCGGCATTTATGGACGGCGACATCCAAGACTGCATCGACAACCTGATTGTGGCTGAAAATGCGGAAAAGCTCAAAGAAACGGAATTGTAAAACAAACATTATCGGTTATGAACCGCCAACAACTAATAGAAACAATACGCCGCAAGAAATCGTTTCTGTGCGTAGGGCTCGACACGGATTTGACAAAAATACCGCAGCATCTGCTCGAAGCAGATGAACCGATTTTTGAATTCAACAAAGCAATCATCGATGCCACGGCACCTTATGCTATTGCATATAAGCCGAATTTGGCTTTCTACGAGTGCTACGGAGTAAGCGGCTGGTTGGCTTTCGAAAAAACCGTCGACTACATCAAAACAAACTACAGCGACACGATGGTAATTGCCGACGCCAAGCGCGGCGACATTGGCAACACATCTAAAATGTACGCAAAATGCTTCTTCGAGCAAAGCAAAGTAGACGCTCTCACAGTTGCGCCTTATATGGGAGAAGACAGCATAACACCGTTTTTGGGCTACGACGGTCGTTGGGTCATCGTGCTTGGTCTGACGTCAAACAAAGGTTCGCACGACTTTCAACTCATCACCGACGCAAACGGCACTCCCCTATTCGAAACGATAATGCGAAAAGTTTCATCGTGGGGCTCTATCGACAACATTATGTTTGTTGTCGGCGCAACTCAAGGCAAAATGTTTGAACAAATCCGACAAATCGTCCCCGAACATTTCCTTCTCGTGCCGGGCGTTGGCGCACAAGGCGGCTGCTTGGAAGAAGTGGCTCGCTACGGATTGACCACCGACTGCGGACTGATTGTCAATTCTTCTCGTAGCATTATTTATGCTTCCGGCGAAAGAGATTTTGCACAAGCTGCAGCCGAAAAAGCCCGAGAAATACAATCGGAGATGCAAAAAATCCTAAACGATAAAAAAATCATTTGATTTTAAGATATTTTGTTAATTTTATTTCCAAAAATTCAGTACCTTTGGGTGTAATAAAATAACGAACAACTATTTTTTTAAATTATATTCAATATGACAATCGACAAGTATAATTTTGCTGGTAAAAAAGCGATTGTGCGCGTAGACTTCAACGTGCCATTGGATGACAACGGAAACATCACCGACGATACCCGTATCCGCGGTGCGCTTCCGACATTGAAAAAAATCTTAGCCGACGGCGGTAGCCTTATCGTTATGTCGCATATGGGCAAGCCCAAAGGCAAAGTTAATCCGAAGTTCTCTCTCGGTCAAATCAAAGATGCAGTAGCTGCAGCCCTTGGCGCTGACGTTAAGTTTGCTCCCGACTGCGCTAAAGCAGCCGACGCAGCCGCAGCCCTCAAACCGGGCGAAGTGCTCTTGCTCGAAAACCTTCGCTTCTACCCCGAAGAAGAAGGCAAGCCTGTTGGCATCGACAAAGAAGACCCCGCTTACGAAGACGCTAAGAAAGCAATGAAAGCAAGCCAAAAAGAATTTGCTAAAACTTTGGCAAGCTACGCTGACTGCTACGTAAACGACGCTTTCGGTACAGCACACCGAAAACACGCTTCAACTGCCGTTATCGCCGACTACTTCGACGCCGACAACAAAATGCTCGGCTACCTTATGGAAAAAGAAGTTACTGCAGTCGACAATATCCTTAGCAACATCAAGCGTCCGTTCACTGCCATTATGGGTGGCTCAAAGGTTTCGACAAAAATCGGTATCATCGAAAACCTTATGGACAAGGTCGACAACCTCATCCTCTGCGGTGGTATGACCTATACATTCGCAAAAGCTCAAGGCGGTCACATTGGTAACTCAATCGTAGAAGACGACAAGCTCGACCTCGCTCTTTCTATCATCGAAAAAGCAAAAGCTAAAGGCGTAAACCTCGTGCTCGGCACAGACTGTGTGGCTGCCGACGATTTCAAAAACGAAGCAAACACACAAGTTGTTCCCGCTAACGCAATCCCCGACGGTTGGGAAGGCTTGGATGCAGGTCCCGAAACTCGCAAAGCATTTGCTAACGCTATCAAAGACGCAAAGACCATCCTTTGGAACGGTCCTGCAGGCGTATTCGAATTCGACAACTTCACAGCAGGTTCGCGTGCAATTGCCGATGCAATCGTTGAAGCAACCGAAAAAGGCGCATTCTCGCTCGTTGGCGGTGGCGACTCTGTTGCTTGCGTAAACAAGTTCGGCTTGGCAGACAAAGTATCGTACGTTTCAACCGGTGGCGGCGCCCTCCTCGAAGCTATCGAAGGTAAGATTCTTCCGGGCATCGCAGCTATCAAGGGTTAAAAAACTTTAAATAGCACAAAAAGCGCGTTTCTCCTTTGAGAAATGCGCTTTTTTATTTGAAAAAAATAAACGCTTTCGAAAAATAAATTACTAATTTTGTGGTGAAAACAAAACGGCGGCACCGGACGAGGTCGAAACCAGGTCCTTGCGGTCGGTTGTTTCGTGTGTGCAAAGAGTTGCCACAACCATAGGCATTACCTTTTGCGAAAGCACCAATACCTTTGCAGAAGACTGATGTTGAGACAAATAACAAAACAAATCGATAAATAAAACACAATTAAATTCTAAACTCATATTTTAATTATGGCAGAAAACAGAGAAAAATTGTTCGACCAATTTGCACCGGTTTCTACCGAAACATGGAAAGCGAAAGTAGTCGCAGACCTTAAAGGTGCCGATTTCGACAAGAAATTGGTATGGCGAACAAATGAAGGCTTCAATGTTCAGCCGATGTATCGAGCAGAAGACATTGAGAATTTCAAAACAACTGATTCTAATCCGGGAGAATACCCGTTTATTCGCGGAACACGCACCGACAACGAATGGTTTATTCGTCAAGACATCGTGGTCGACGACGTTAAGCAAGCCAACGAAAAAGCGCTCAACGTCCTCTCAAGAGGTGCTACTTCTATTGGTTTCAAAATCAAACGCGACGCTCTTTGCGAAAAATGCATCAAAACCCTTCTCAACGGCATCGATTTAGAAAAAGTTGAAATCAACATCGAATCTTGCCCGCGTCACGCAGTTGAAAACCTTACCGCTCTTGTAGGTTACGTAGTTGCCGAAGGCAAAGCCGACGTATTCAAGGGCTCTGTTAAGTTCGACCCGTTCGTACGTCTTCTCAAGCACGGTGTAGATGCCGACATCGACGTTAAAGCCGTTGCTAAACAATTGGCAGAAATTGCAGCGCCTGTTAAAGGCTTGAAAATCTTCACTGTCGACTCTGTTCTTTTGAGCGATGCCGGTGCTTACATTGCACAAGAAATCGGTATGGCACTCGCTTGGGGTAACGAATGGATGGCACAACTTACAGAAGCAGGTTTGACTGCCGACGAAGCCGCTAAACGAATCAAATTCAACATGGGCATTTCGTCGAACTACTTCATGGAAATTGCAAAATTCCGCGCCGCGCGTATGCTTTGGGCTCAAATCGTAAAACAATACAATCCCGAATGCGATTGCGCTTGCAAGATGGCTGTTCACGCTGCTACATCGAAATTCAACCAAACCGTTTTCGACGCTCACGTCAACCTTCTCCGCACTCAAACCGAGACTATGTCGGCAGCTCTTGCCGGTGTTGATTCAATCACCGTCACTCCGTTTGATGCTCAATACAAAACTCCGGACGAATTCTCCGAAAGAATTGCACGCAATCAACAACTCCTCCTCAAGGAAGAAAGCCACCTCGACAAAATCACCGACCCGGCAGGCGGTTCCTACTATGTAGAAACTCTTACACTCTCGCTCGCTGATGTCGCTTGGAAATTGTTCATCGAAATCGAAGACAAAGGCGGCTTCTACGCAGCAGAGAAAGAAGGTTGGATTCAACAACAAATCATCGACTCGTCGGTTAAACGCCACAACGATATGGCACGCCGTAAAGAGTCGCTGCTCGGCACAAACCAATTCCCGAACTTCAACGAAATTGCAGGCAACAAGATAGAACTCACCGACGGCTGCAAATGCGGTTGCGCTCATCAAGCCGACGCTGCCAACGCCGTTGCTTCTATCCCGACTGCTCGTATGGCAAGCGACTTCGAAGCGCTCCGCCTTGCTACAGAGCACGCTGCCAACCGTCCGAAAGTGTTTATGCTCACCATCGGCAACCTCGCAATGCGTCTTGCTCGCTCGCAATTCTCTGCAAACTTCTTTGCTTGTGCAGGCTACGAAATCATCGACAACCTCGGTTTCGACACCGTTCAACAAGGCATCGATGCTGCTATGGAGAAACAAGCCGACATCGTTGTGCTCTGCTCTTCTGACGACGAATATGCAGAACTCGCACCGGAGGCTTTCAAAGCGCTCGACGGTCGCGCCGAATTTGTTGTAGCCGGCGCTCCCGCTTGCACCGAAGACCTTCAGAAATTGGGAATCAACAACTTTATTCACGTGCGTAGCAACGTTCTCGAAACCTTGCAGGCTTTTAACGCTAAACTTTTAAAATAACTGTGCGATGAGACCAAATTTCAAAAATATAGATATCAAATCTGACGCCTTCAACGCAAGTCACAAACCTGTTGCAGAAGGTGAGAAATGGATTACTCCGGAACTTATCCCGGTTAAACCTATCTACACAAAAGCCGACCTCGAAGGGCTTGAACATCTCAACTACGTAGCCGGACTTCCTCCCTTCTTGAGAGGTCCGTACAGCGGTATGTATGCAATTCGTCCTTGGACAATTCGTCAATATGCAGGCTTCTCTACTGCAGCCGAATCAAACGCATTCTACCGTCGTAACCTTGCTTCCGGACAGAAAGGTCTGTCGGTGGCATTCGACCTTGCTACTCACCGCGGTTACGATGCCGACCATCCTCGCGTTGTCGGCGACGTTGGTAAAGCCGGCGTATCTATCTGCTCGATTGAAGATATGAAGGTGCTCTTCGACGGTATTCCTTTGAACAAGATGTCGGTGTCGATGACAATGAACGGCGCAGTGCTTCCAGTCCTCGCTTTCTACATCAACGCCGGTCTTGAACAAGGCGCTAAACTCGAAGAAATGGCAGGTACTATCCAGAACGATATCCTTAAAGAATTCATGGTGCGCAACACCTATATCTATCCGCCAGAATTCTCTATGCGCATTATCGCCGACATCTTCGAATATACTTCGCAAAACATGCCGAAGTTCAACTCGATTTCAATCTCGGGTTACCACATGCAAGAAGCCGGCGCAACTGCCGACATCGAACTTGCCTACACCCTCGCCGACGGTCTCGAATATCTTCGTGCCGGCGTCAACGCAGGTATGGACATCGATGCTTTCGCTCCGCGCTTGTCGTTCTTCTGGGCTATCGGTATGAACTTCTTTATGGAAATTGCAAAGATGCGTGCCGCTCGTATGCTCTGGGCAAAAATCGTTCAACAATTCAACCCGAAAAACCCGAAATCGTTGGCTCTTCGTACACACTGCCAAACTTCAGGTTGGTCGCTCACCGAGCAAGACCCGTTCAACAACGTCGGCCGTACTTGTATCGAAGCTATGGGTGCAGCCCTCGGTCACACTCAGTCGCTCCACACCAACGCGCTCGACGAAGCAATCGCACTGCCGACCGACTTCTCGGCTCGTATTGCCCGTAACACTCAAATCTACATCCAACAAGAGACCTACATCACCAAGGAAATCGACCCGTGGGCAGGTTCTTACTATGTAGAATCGCTCACCAACGAAATTGCTCACAAAGCTTGGGAACACATCCAAGAAATCGAGAAACTCGGCGGTATGGCTAAAGCTATCGAAACCGGAATTCCAAAACTCCGCATCGAAGAAGCAGCAGCTCGTACACAAGCTCGCATCGACTCAGGCAAGCAAACCATCGTTGGTATCAATAAGTACAAACTCGACCACGAAGATCCTATCGACATCCTCGAAGTGGACAACACCGAAGTTCGCAACGAGCAAATCGCTCGCCTTAACGACCTTCGTGCAAACCGCGACGAAGCTGCCGTTAAGAAAGCACTCGCCGACATCACCGAATGCGTTCGCACAAAGAAGGGCAACCTCCTCGACCTCGCTGTCAAGGCTGCCGCTCTCCGCGCTTCGCTCGGCGAAATCTCCGATGCTTGCGAGGAAGTTGTTGGTCGTTACAAAGCAGTAATCAGAACAATTTCAGGCGTGTATTCAGCAGAAACAAAACAAGACCCGGACTTCATCAAAGCACAACAAATGTGCGAAGAGTTCGCTAAGAAAGAAGGTCGCCAACCTCGCATTATGATTGCGAAAATGGGACAAGACGGTCACGACCGTGGTGCAAAAGTCGTTGCAACCGGTTATGCCGATTGCGGTTTCGACGTCGACATGGGTCCGCTCTTCCAAACTCCGGCAGAAGCGGCTCGTCAAGCTGTCGAAAACGACGTTCACATCCTCGGTGTATCGTCGCTCGCTGCAGGTCACAAGACTCTTGTTCCTCAAGTTATTGAAGAACTCAAGAAACTCGGCCGCGAGGATATCATCGTAGTTGCCGGCGGCGTTATCCCCGCACAAGACTACGACTTCCTCTACAAAGCAGGCGTTGCCGCTATCTTTGGCCCCGGCACGAGAATTCCGTATTCTGCAATAAAGATGCTCGAGATTCTCAACGAAGCTGAGTAATCTTTACTGATTCAAACATTTAGCGGCGGTTGTTTTTGCAACTGCCGCTTTTTTTATACCTTTGTCGCATGAAAGTTGTCATTGCCCCGGATAAGTTTAAAGGCTCACTGACGTCGGTCGAAGTTGCCGACGCTATCGAGCAAGGCATTTTGTCGGTCAATCTTAAATGTCAAACCCGTAAGTTATATATAGCCGACGGAGGCGACGGCACGATGGAAGCCATAGTCAATTCGTTGAACGGCAGCACTGTCGTAGCCAACGTATCCAATCCGGTCGGACGCACGATTGAAGCTCGCTACGGCATCGTCAATTCCGACACAGCCGTCATCGATGTTGCTACAGCTTCCGGAGTCGCACTTCTCTCCGGCGAAGAGCGAAATCCGCTTTACACGACTTCATTCGGCACCGGCGAACTCATTCTCCACGCAATCAAGAAAAAAGGCATCAAGAAATTCATCATAGGCATCGGCGGCTCAGCCACAAACGACGCTGCCACAGGATTGCTTTCGGCTTTGGGATTCGTGTTTCGCGACAGTTCGGGAAATCCGTTGACAGGTTGCGGCGCAAATCTCGAGAAGATACAATCTATCGACGAAAGCAACGTCAATGAGTCGATTCGCGAGTGCACATTCACAATCTTATGCGATGTCGACGCCGA
>JBJEDO010000139.1:0-9360 GCA_051872155.1 Candidatus Limisoma sp. | reverse complement strand
CGAATGTCGGTTTTAATCGTTTTCGCTTTGTTTTTCGCTCACCTTGCACTACTTTCGCTACGCGCAAGATAGGCTGCATCTCGGCAAAATCAAATTTCAAAACAAGTTTTGATTTGCTTTTGCTCTCGATTTGCACTATCTTTGTAACATAAAAGGAAAAAAGAATGGCAATAAGCGATGGGAAAGGTGCTATCGGCGTATTTGATTCGGGCTATGGAGGTCTGACGATATTGTCCCGCATACGTAGCATCTTGCCGCAATATGACTATATTTATCTGGGCGACAACGCGCGGGCTCCTTACGGGAGTCGGTCGTTCGACGTGGTCTATCGCTTTACGTTACAAGCGGTTAACTATTTGTTCGCTCAGGGCTGTCAGTTGGTGATTCTGGCATGTAATACGGCGTCGGCTAAGGCGCTGCGCACCATTCAGCAAAACGACTTGCCGACTATCGATGCTCAGCGCCGTGTGCTTGGCGTGATTCGTCCGACGGTGGAAAAACTCGGCGAACTGACGCAGACGGGTGCTATCGGTGTGCTCGGGACGGCGGGAACTATCCAGAGTGAGAGTTATCCTATGGAGATTCGCAAGATGTATCCCGATTTTCGCACTTACGGGCAGCCGTGCCCGATGTGGGTGCCTTTGGTGGAATACCGCGAAAGCGACGGCGACGGTGCCGACTATTTCGTGCGAAAATACATTGACGCGCTTTTTGCGCAATCGGCTGACATCGATACGGTTATTCTCGGCTGCACGCACTATCCGCTGCTCTACGACAAGATTATGCAGTATATGCCGGCGGGGGTCAACGTGATTTGCCAAGGCGAAATCGTTGCCGACAGTCTGGCGGACTATCTTCGCCGACATCCCGAGATGGAGCAGCGCTGCACGCGTGGAGGCTCGATGCGCTATCTCTCGACCGAATCGGCTGAAAAGTTTGCTTCGATGGCTTCGCTCTTTCTCGGCGACGACGTACAGGCGGAGCAAGTAACTTTGATTTAACAAACAAAAAATAGGTATATAATGAAATTTACACTCAAACAACTAACGATTTTTGCCGCATTGGCGATAGGTGCAGCGGCTTGTAGCGACAACGACCCCGACAACACGATAACCGTCGACACGGCGATGACTCAGATTGCGTACGACGACGATGGCGTTTGGGCTGATTGCCTGAATCCGGAGGCTGCTTACATCGATTGCCAAGGCGTGCGCTTCAGCCATTTTGCCGAGACAAGCGCTTACGGCACTTATTGGTATGGTTTCTGCCCGAGCCGCAACTCCGACAATGCCGACTACAGCGACGGCAACTGGCTTGACCATCAGTGGACGGCAATGCCGGGCGGAAGCACCTCAGGCAAAGGCACGCCGTATATCATAGCCTACTGGAACACTATCGACAATCCTGCCGAGGGCGATGCTTCGCTGCGTATCAGTTTGGCTGACGGCGGCGAATTCAACCCCGTACACATCTACTTCACAAACACGACTTACGGCTACTACGCTATGGCTAACGGCACGGCGTGGTCGAAGAAGTTCGCCGACGGCGATTGGTGCAAGGTTGTGATTCGCGGCATCTATGCCGACGGCACTCTCACCGAACCGCTCGACTTCTATCTTGCCGACATGCGCGACGGCGCCGACAAGATTGTCGACGGATGGACGTTGTGCAACCTGTCGTCGCTCGCCGACGGAGGCCCGCTCACGGCGATTTGCATGACTATGGAATCGTCCGACACGGGTATGTGGGGCATGAACAATCCCGCCTACTTCGCTATCGACCGTTTGAAAATTGAGAAACTTTAATACACTAAAGATATGAACGAGAAAGTATTAAAAAATTTAGAGGCATTACGCGCAGAAATGCGTAAATATAAAATCACGGCAGTCATCGTGCCGGGCACAGACCCGCACCAAAGCGAATACATCAGCGACCACTGGAAAGTGCGCGACTGGGTAACCGGATTCACCGGCTCGAACGGAACAGCCGTAATCACGCTCGACGATGCTCGTCTTTGGACCGACTCGCGCTACTTCCTTCAAGCGGGAATCGAACTTGAGGGCACAGGCATTACGATGATGAAAGAAGACGGCGGCAACGACCCGACAATCGAGCAATGGCTCGCCGACAACCTCAGCGAAGGCGATTTGTTGGCAGTCGACGGACTCCTGTTCAGCGTGCCGGCAGCTAATCGTTTGGAGAACCTCTGCGGACAAATCGGTGCTCGTTTTGCTGCCGATTTTGCTCCTTTCGACAAGATTTATGCCGATCGTCCGGAACTGCCGCTCGACCCGATTTACGTGCACGAAGAAAGTTATGCCGGTGAATCGACTCAGAGCAAAATCAACCGCCTGCTCGCTGCGCTTGCCGAAAACGGTGCAAATGCAACCCTTCTGTCGGCGCTCGACGAAGTGGCTTGGCTCTTCAATATTCGCTGCAACGACGTGCTTTTCAACCCGGTAGCAACCGCATATGCCTACGTTAGCAAGCACGAACGCGTGCTCTTCATCGACGAGCGAAAAGTCGACGAAGCAGCAGCAAAATATCTCGCCCAACACGCCATCACAGTGGCTCCCTACAAGTCGGTCAACGACTTCCTTACGAAAATCAAAAACGACGTCGTGCTGCTCGACCCGCGTTCGACGAGCGACACCTTGGCACGTTGCCTCTACAACGCCGAAACCATCTACCGTCAGTCGCCGATTGCGTTGATGAAAGCCTGCAAGAACGAAACGCAAATCGAAGGCACACGCCGCGCTATGGAACGCGACGGCGTTGCGCTTGTCGAACTCTATATGTGGCTCGAGCAGAACGTGCCGGCGGGAACGGTCAACGAAGTCGACGTAGCCGAAAAGGTTATGGAATTCCGCGGCAAAAGTCCGCTCTACCGCGGCGAAAGTTTCGCCATGGCGGCAGGCTATCGCGGCAACGGCGCAATCGTACACTATGAAGCGGAACCCGCAACGGCGGCTACTGTCGGCGTCGACGGTCTGTTGCTTGTCGACACCGGAGCGCAATATCTCGACGGAACAACCGACATCACGCGCACCGTATGCTTCGGCACTCCTACCGAAGAAGAGCGCCACGACTATACGCTCGTGCTCAAAGGCCACTTGGCTCTCGGACACGTCACCTTCCCCGAAGGCACTCGCGGTAGCCAACTCGATGCGTTGGCTCGTCAATTCCTCTGGAACGAAGCAAAGACATATTGGCACGGCACCGGTCACGGCGTCGGCCACTTCCTCAACGTCCACGAAGGTCCGCAAAACATCCGTCTCAACGAAAATCCGACAACGATTCGCCCGGGAATGATTATCTCCAACGAGCCGGGACTCTACATCACCGACAAGTACGGCATTCGCATCGAAAACCTCGTGCTGGCAACGACGTACAAGGAAACCGCCGATTTCGGCAACTTCCTCCGATTCGAAACGCTCACGCTCTTCCCCTACGACGCGAAACTCATCGACGTCGACATGCTTACCGCCGAAGAGGTTCGCCAGGTAAACGACTACCACGCAATGGTGCGCAGCCGCTTGACGCCGCTGCTCAACGACGAGCAAGCTGCTTGGCTTAACGAAAAAACTCAACCTATAACGAAATAAAACTATGGCACTTATAAAACCCGTACGCGGATTTACGCCGAAAATCGGCAAAGACTGCTTCTTGGCAGACAACGCAACAATCGTAGGCGACGTAACTATGGGCGACGAATGTAGCATATGGTTCAACGCCGTGCTCCGCGGCGACGTCAACACCATCACCATCGGCGACCGCGTAAACATTCAAGACGGTTCAGTACTTCATACGCTATATCAAAAGTCGGTAATTGAAATCGGCAACGACGTATCGATTGGCCATAACGTAACCATCCACGGCGCAAAAGTGTGCGACTACGCGCTCATCGGCATGGGCTCGATTCTGCTCGACGGCGCCGAAGTGGGCGAAGGTGCTATCGTTGCCGCCGGTTCGGTAGTGTCGCCCGGCACGAAAATCGGTCCTCACGAGCTCTGGATGGGCGTCCCCGCCCGATTCAAGAAGATGGTCGACCCGGCTCAAGCGAAAGAGATGAACGTAAAAATCGCGCACAACTATTTGATGTACTCAAAGTGGTACGACGAGCAATAGCATAACGATATTCTAATGAAACAATACAAGCGAGTAGCGGTAAAAGTGGGCAGCAACGTGCTTACGCGGCGCGACGGCACGCTCAACATAACTCGAATGTCGGCGATTGTCGACCAACTTGCCGAGTTGCGCCGACGCGGCATCGAGGTGGTCTTGATAACGTCGGGAGCGGTTGCTTCGGGACGCAGCGAAATGCGCCTCGAAGAGCGGCTCGACCCTGTGTCGGCGCGGCAACTATTTTCGGCTGTCGGACAAGCAAAGTTGATTAACCGCTACTATGAGTTCTTCCGCGACCACGGCATCGTGTGCGGACAAGTGCTGACGATGAAAGAAAACTTCAGCACGCGGCTACACTACCTCAACCAGAAACATTGTATGGAGGTAATGCTCGAGCGCGGCGTAATCCCCGTTGTCAACGAAAACGATACGGTGTCGGTCACCGAGTTGATGTTTACCGACAACGACGAACTTTCGGGGCTGATTGCCTCGATGATGGACATGGACGCGCTTGTGTTGCTTTCGAACGTCGACGGCGTCTACACCGGCGACCCTGCCGACCCCGAATCGCAACTGATTCGCGAAATAGAGCCCGAACAAGCCCTCGACAGCGATGCGTTCGTTCAAAAGACGAAGTCGACCTACGGTCGCGGCGGCATGCAGAGCAAATTCCGCATAGCACGCAAAGTTGCCGAAGAAGGCATCGCCGTGATTATCGCCAACGGCACGCGCGAAAACATCTTGGTCGACATCATTGCCGACCGACGCGCCGACGTGCCTTCCACGCTCTTTACGCCGTCGAGTCGCCCCGTGTCGAGCGTTAAAAAGTGGATTTCGCACAGCGAAGGCTTTGCCAAAGGCGAAATTCACGTCAACGAAGGTGCTCGCCGTGCTCTGCTCGGCGCCGAAGCATCGTCGTTGCTCCCCGTGGGAGTTACTCGCGTGGTAGGCGACTTTGAGAAAGACGACATCGTCAGAATTGTCGGTCCCGACGGAACGGCTTTTGCCGTCGGACGTACGTCGTACGACAGCAGCGAAGCCGCAGAGGCTATCGGCAAACAAGGGCTTAAACCCATTATTCATTACGATTATTTGTGTATTGATTAAACGATTATGAACAGCGAACTGAAAACTTTATTGGAAAAATCGCGCGAAGCGTCGCGTCGGCTTAACCTTGTCGACGACGAACAAATCAACGCCGTGCTTAGCGCCGTTGCCGACGCTATCGACAACAATATCGACGACCTGCTCCTTGCCAACGTCGCCGACCTGAACGCTATGGACAAGGCAGACCCCAAATACGACCGACTTCGTCTCACCGACGAGCGCCTGCGCGGCATTGCCAACGATATGCGCAAAGTTGCCACTCTGGAGTCACCCCTGGGCGTCACCCTGCGAGAATGGACCCAACCTAACGGCATGAACATCCGCAAGGTGAGCGTGCCTTTCGGCGTTGTCGGAGTTATCTACGAAGCGCGCCCGAACGTGACGTTCGACGTGTTCTCGCTCTGCCTCAAGAGCGGTAATGCCTGCGTGCTCAAGGGCGGTTCCGACGCGCAACACTCCAACCAAGCCGCCATCGCGCTGATTCGCGGCGTGCTCGCCGAACACAACCTGCCGGCAGACTGCGCCACGCTTCTCGACGCCGACCACGAAACGACGCGACAAATGCTGCAAGCCGTCGGCTACATCGACCTGGTGATACCTCGCGGCAGCAGCCGATTGATAAAAATGGTGCGCGACAACGCGCTCGTTCCGGTCATCGAAACCGGTGCCGGCGTGTGCCACTGCTATTTCCACTCGTCGGGTGACCTCGAAAAAGGCCGTGCCATCGTGTTCAACGCCAAGACGCGTCGCGTCAGCGTGTGCAACGCGCTCGACTGTCTGCTCATCGACCGCAGCCG
This sequence comes from Candidatus Limisoma sp., assembly GCA_051872155.1. Lineage (GTDB taxonomy): Bacteria > Bacteroidota > Bacteroidia > Bacteroidales > Muribaculaceae > Limisoma. Next base: position 3,331 of record JBJEDO010000139.1, on the reverse strand, counting down.
CTTGGCTGACCTGCCCGAACTGCTGGCGCCGATGCTCGAACGCGGAGTCGAAGTCTTTGCCGACGCGCAAGCCTACGAAGCCGCTAAAGGCAAATATCAACTGCTCGAGCATGCCAACGAAGGCGACCTCGGGCACGAATATCTCGACTACAAGATGTGTGTAGTGACCGTCGACGGAATGGACGCCGCTCTCAAACACATCGCCACCTATTCGTCTAAACACAGCGAAAGCATCGTTGCCGACGACCCCGAGGCTTGCGAACGCTTTGCCCGCGAAGTCGACGCCGCTTGCGTCTACACCAATCTACCAACGTCGTTCACCGACGGCGGACAATTCGGTTTCGGCGCCGAAATCGGCATCTCTACGCAGAAGTTGCACGCTCGCGGTCCGATGGCTCTGCCCGAACTGACCACTTACAAATACATCATCTCCGGCAACGGACAAATCCGTAATAGTTAATGGGACTGCTCGCCTTAATACTGCTCTCGATAAGTTTGGCGATGGATTGCTTTTCGGTAAGCCTCGCTGCCGGCGTTATGCTCCGACGTTTCGACCGACGCACGTTCTTTCGTATGGGATTTATGTTCGGTCTCTTCCAAGCGCTGATGCCGCTGTTGGGCTGGTCATTCGGCTATTCGCTTAGCGGGCTCATCCAAAACTTCGACCACTGGCTCGCATTCGGGTTGCTTGCACTGCTCGGCATCCGAATGATTGTCGAAGGCTTCCGCGACGAAGAGCACAAGACGTTCGACCCGCAAAGTTGGCGCGTGCTTCTGACACTCAGCGTGGCAACAAGCATCGATGCGCTGGCGGTCGGCTTGACATTTGCATTCATCAATATGGGCTTGCTGCAACTCCTCGAAGCCGTTGCCATCATCGGACTCGGCTCGTTCGTGTTTGCCTTGGCAGGCTCGGCTATCGGTGCTTACGTGGGCAACAAATTCCGCTTCCCGATGGAAGCCATTGGCGGCGTTGTGCTCATTGGCATCGGACTAAAGATTTTGCTCGAACACCTTGGATATCTTTAAATATTTAAGATGATGAAAACGCTGACGTCATTCGCAATACTACTTCTTGCTTTGGCAACCGCGGCTTGCTCAAAATACGACAAAGAGAGCAAAACCGTTGCCGAGCAAATAACTCACGCCGTTGCCTCGGGCGACGCTGCAGCGCTCGCCGCCGTCGACAGCACATTCCAAGCCGACATGGCTGCCGACCCGGAGCATGCCCTCGACCGACGCAAGTGCCTTGCCGAATATGCCGACGAAAAAATCGACACGGCAAATATGGCAATACGCGTCGTGGCTGACCTTCCCAAGCAACTCGGGCAGTCGCTCGCCGACATGCTTATCGATGCCGACGACGAGCCGCTCGACGTGTTCGTAACCACCCTCGGCACCGTGCGCTATCTCTACGACGCCGTTGGTAGAATCGACGATTTTGCGATTTTCAATGCAGCCTACCAAGCACGCATCGACAGCCTGCCGCTCGAGCAACAGATGAAAATCTACGTCGCCGTGTCGACGCCCGTAAGCCTCGGTGAGGTGATGGCAGACGACGTAATGACGCGTCAAGGCTCCGACGCCGTCGCTGCCGACGTCAACGAGCGTCTCGCCGTGTTGCGCACGCTCTACGACGACGCACAATACGAGCAACTAACCGGCGCTTTCAGCCGACGACTCCTTGCCGCCGACCCATCGGGTAACTACATAACGAAAATCAAATTCTAAGCTATATGAGAACGATTGAAGATTATATTACTCTTGCTAAAGCAGCCGTTGCTGCACTGACGTTGCCAACCGCTCCTGAAGGGCTCTACGAACCGATTACCTACGGCCTTTCGAACGGCGGAAAGCTGCTGCGCCCGGCTCTGCTGTTGGCGGCGTGCGAGGCTGTCGGCGGCGATGCCGAAAAGGCTCTCAACCAAGCCGCCGCCATCGAAATGTTCCACAATTTCACGCTCTTCCACGACGACGTGATGGACCGCGCCGACCTGCGTCGCGGAAAGCCCACAGTGTGCGCTAAATGGGACGACAACACTGCTATTCTCTCCGGCGACACCCTGCTCACACTCGCTGTGGCTAAGGTGGTCGAAGGCGTTGAGCCGCAAAAGGCGGTCGCTCTGCTCGACATCTTCAATCGCGCCGCTATCGAAGTCTACGAAGGTCAGCAGTACGACATGATGTTCGAAAACCGCGACAACGTAAGCATCGACGACTACGTCAACATGATTCGTCTCAAAACGTCGGTTCTCCTCGGCGCAGCCTGCAAAATCGGCGCCGTGATGGGCAACGCCGACAGCCGTAGTTCGCAAGCGCTCTACGACTTCGCTATGAATCTGGGCATCGCATTCCAGTTGCAAGACGATATGCTCGACGTCTACGGCGACCCGAAAGTGTTTGGCAAAGCTATTGGCGGCGACATTCTCAACAACAAGAAAACTTTCTTGCTCATCAACGCTATCAACCTGGCTGAAGGCGATACCAAAGCCGAGCTCAACCAATGGCTCAATGCTTCGCATCCCTTCCCGGGCGAGAAAATCGCCGCCGTAACCGCTATCTACAACACTCTCGGCGTCGACCGTCTCTGCCGCGAAGCTATTGCCGACTATGACTCGCGCGCTCGCCAAAGTCTCCATGGCTCGGGGCTCTCCGACGAGGCTGTCGCTTTCTTCGAAGCCTTCGCCGAATCGTTAATGGGTCGCAAACGATGATTGACTCGCATTCGCACATCTATCTCGAAGAATTCGACGCCGACCGCGCCGACGTCGTTGCTCGCGCTCGCCAAGCCGGCGTGCGCCGGTTGGTACTTCCCAACGTCGACCTCGACACCGTCGAGCCGATGATGGCGTTACATCACGCTTACCCTGCCTATACGTCGGTCGCAATGGGGCTGCACCCGACATCCGTCGGCGAAAACTACCGTGCCGATTTGGCTGCCATAAAGGAGATTTTCGACCGCGGCGGATTTGTTGCAGTCGGCGAAGTGGGCATCGACCTTTATTGGGACAAAACTTATCGCGACGAGCAAATCGAAGTGTTCGACGAGCAACTCCGTTGGGCTGAGCAGTCTTGCCTGCCGGTAATCATACACTGCCGCGACGGGCTTGACGAGATTCTGTGGACGTTCGACAACTACGGCGGAACGCTGCCACGGTGCGTGTTCCACAGTTTTGGCGGAAACGTTGCCGACGTCGAGGCTATTCGCCGACGCGGTGACTTCCTTTTCGGAATCAACGGCATCGTTACTTTCAAAAACTCCAAACTCGGCGACGTCTTGCCTGCAATTGGACTCGACCGAATCCTCCTCGAGACCGATTGCCCCTACCTG
>JBJEDO010000138.1:0-9370 GCA_051872155.1 Candidatus Limisoma sp. | reverse complement strand
GAAAAAACAAATTTTCAGTAGATTATTCGGACTATTTGAATAATATGTCTATATTTGCACTGATAAATGCAGCTTGCTGTTTTTCATAAGTGGATATATCAATTAGGTTTTTGTTAGTATATGAGAGTTATAAAGAATAAGAATATAGATTTTGATGTCGCAGTTCGGGCTTCTATGCTTAATAGAAATAGAGCTGCACGAACAGGTTATTTACGTTTGGTTAGATATATCACAGACGAGCCTGTCCCACAACAATCTTCTTTTACGGGAAAAATAGAATTAAGGTAGGAATGACTGTATATACAAAAGAGTACGAATCCCAGCCTGAGGCTATTCTTACAAATGTCATTATATGTCCTGCCGTCGATTTGTCTGCAAATGTGGCTGTTCCTGTTTATTGTGAAGTCGATAATGTGTTGTGGGACACTGGTGCAACCAACACTCTGATTTCACGTCAAGTTGTAGATGCTTTAGGATTACAACCAAAGAACAAAGCTCTTATATCGAGCACAGGAGGCGATGTTGAATCTTGGACTTATCTTGTTCACGTTATTCTCCCGACAGGAACTGCTGAATTGAATGTTCAGGCTTTGTTAAATGACAATCCGGATTATGAGGTAGTGATTGGCATGGATATTATAAATTCATGCGATTTCTGCTATACCAATAAGGATGGCATAAGTACATTCTCATTATGTCATCCGGCAAAGGAGAAGATTGTAATTAAATAAATCGGACATCTTCGCTTTAACGTAAAAACAAGAATTCTTTATTTTCCCACTTTCCTTTTTTATTTATTGACATACTCGAATATATTTCGTACCTTTGTATTATGAAATGCAAAGGTCTATATATCGTATGAAAAAACAAATTTTGATGCTGATTTTGACTGCTGTTATGGGTCAAAATTTAGTGCAAGCGGAACAAAAACTGTCAGGTACTGTAATTGGTACGGAATATTCTGTCAATTATTCAAATTCTACGAAGTCGACTACCGTAAATGCCAAATATGATGCATTTGATGGTAATCTCGATACTTTTTTTGCTTCGTGGGATAGGTCGAATATCTCTGAAACCGAAATCCCTCGCACCTGGGTCGGACTTGACCTCGGTGAAAAATATGTTATTTCCAAAGTGGGGTGGGCGCCTCGCAATGCCCCCGGATTCGGCGAAAAGCGCGTGCAACTCGGGCTCTTCGAGGGCGCAAACTTGTCGGACTTTACCGATGCAGTTCCGCTATACTTGATTCCTGACCAAGGAATAATCGGCACGATGTCGTATGCCGACGTAAATTGCTCTCGTGGTTTCCGCTACGTGCGCTATCTCGGTCCCGACGACGCTCGTTGCAACATCGCCGAACTCGAATTCTACGGCGAGCCGGGCGAAGGTGACGATTCTCACCTTTATACCGTTTCGAATCTCCCTACGGTGGTAATTTATACCAACGGCGACTTCTATGGTCGTGACCCTATCGACAAAGTGAACGACTACACCTCGACAATCTCTATTATTTCGAACAACGACGATGGCACAACGACGTTTTTCACAGCGCCGGGCTCTACGCGTTTGCGCGGTAATGCGTCAATGGGATTCGACAAAAAACCATATCGCATCAAATTCGATAAAAAACAGAATGTCCTTGATGCCCCTGCCAAAGCCAAAAAGTGGACTCTCATTAACTCTTGGGGCGACAAAACAATGTTGCGCAACAGCGTGTCGTTCGAAATCGCTCGTCGAATGGGTATGGACTATGTGCCGTATTGCCGACTCGTCGACGTGATTTATAATGGTGACTACAAAGGCACTTATCAACTTTGCGACCAGGTCGAAATCAACAAGAATCGTGTTAATGTTACCGAAATGGAGATTACCGACGTTGATGGCGATGCTCTTACCGGCGGCTATCTGATGGAGGTCGACGGCTATGCAGAAAGCGAAGGCGAAGGTCACTACTTCTGGTCGAATCGTGGTATTCCCGTCACAATGAAATCGCCCGACGAATCGAACGACCTCCCTGCGTGCTTGAGCTATATTTCTAATTATTTCAACGCGATGGAGTCTGCCGTTTGGTCGGAAAATCGTCAAAACATTTGCCGATATATGGATTTGGACAGCTTTTTGAAAATGTTCCTTGTCGGCGAAATGACAGGCAATACCGACACGTTCTGGAGTACATATTTCAGCAAGGAACGCAACGACGACATAGTGCGTTTCGGACCGATTTGGGACAACGATTTGGCGCTCGACAACGACTATCGCACGCATAACTACTTTATCAATCAAAGCAAAAACTCGGAATGGCTTTTCGAAACCAGTTCTGGCGCAAGCTCATCAAAAGCCGGTAGTATGGGCGACTTTGTACGTCATGTTCTCAATTCCGTAGTCTCTGACCGAATTTATGACCTTTGGTTTCAAGCCCTTTACGAGGGCGGATTGGAGTCGCGTTCGCTGCAAGAATATGTTGATGAGCTTGCCGAAGAAATCGATTTGTCGCAGCAATATAACTTCAAGCGTTGGCCGATTCTCAATTCGTTAGAGCATCTGAATTTCCAAGCATTGGGCTCATATGATGCCGAGGTAAGATATCTGCGAAACTATATCTACAACCGTTGTGTGTGGATGAACGTCAAAACGGGAGTTGTTGCTTCGGGCGTTACGGAATTGCCTGCGCAGCCCGACTATGTTGAGATTTACAATCTCCAAGGCGTTAAGGTCTATTCCGGCAATTCTATGCCGTCGCTCGACCGCGGTATCTACATCATTAACCGTGGCGGAACAACTCGCAAAGTGGTTGTGACCAGGTAAGAGGTAAGAGATAAGAGGTAAGAGATAAGAGGTAAGAGGTAAGAGGTAAGAGGATTGATGGGACAAATGGGTCTAATGGGGCAAATGGGAGTAATAGGACTATTCAATAACCTCTAACCAATAACCACTAACCACCGCTGAAAGCGGTTAAAATCGCTCACCTTGCACTACTTTCGCTTCGCGCAAGATAGGCTGCGGTTCGGAAAAACAAATCTGAAAACTTCGTTTTCGTTTTGTTTTTCGCTCACCTTGCACTATCTTTGTACCTGATGAATAGCGAAATGACAAATATGATGCAGTGGGACCGGCTGATTTGCAGCAAGCGGTTGGGCATGGAACGCTATCGGAGTACGCAAGCGCAGTCGCGCAGTGACTTCCAGCGCGATTTCGACCGCCTTGTTTTTTCGTCGCCCTTCCGCCGCTTGCAGAACAAAACGCAGGTTTTCCCTTTGCCGGGAAGCATTTTCGTGCACAACCGATTGACGCATAGTTTGGAGGTGTCGTCGGTGGGCAAATCGCTTGCCAATGAGGTTTGTGTGCGACTTGCTCCGAAATATGCGGGTACCGACGTCGAGTCGAAGTTGCCTCACATCGTGGAAATCGTTGGCTCGGCGTGCCTGGCTCACGACATGGGTAATCCGCCGTTCGGACACAGCGGAGAAAAGACCATCGCGACATATTTCTCGGAAGGTCGCGGCATGGCGATTCGCTCGATGCTCAGCGAAGAAGAGTGGGCTGACTTGGTGAATTTCGACGGCAATGCCAACTCGTTTCGTTTGCTGTCGCATCAGTTTCGCGGACGTCGCGAGGGTGGGTTGGCGATGACCTATTCGTCGCTCGCCGCCATCGTCAAATATCCGTATCGCTCTATCGATTCGCCAAAGAAAGGTAAATTCGGCTTCTTTACGTCGGAGGCGGAATGTTTTGCCGAGGTGGCTCGCGAGTTGGGGCTGATTGAGTATAGTCCGTACGTCTATGCGCGCCATCCGTTGGTCTATCTTATGGAGGCTGCCGACGATATTTGCTACCAGATTATGGACATCGAAGATGCCCACAAACTGAAAATTCTCAGCAGCAACACTGTTCTTGAACTCTTTCTGGGCTATTTCTCCGACGAGCGCAAAAGTCATATGCAAGTTGTGGTCGATTCGATTGACGACAACAACGAGAAAGTGGCATATCTTCGTTCGTGCGTTATCGGCGAATTGGTGTCGGAGTGCGCGCAAGTGTTTGTCGACAGCGAGGAGCAGATTCTTCGCGGCGAATTTACGGGCAGCCTGATTGACAATATTTCAGAGCTGCCGGGACGTGCTTATGCCGCGTGCAGCCATACGGCGTGGACAAAACTCTACAACTCGTCGGACGTTGTCGATATCGAACTCGCCGGCAACCAGATTATCACGTTCTTGCTCGACCGACTTCTCGACGCCGTGATGAATCCCGAGAAAAACTATTCGAAACTCTTACTTAGCCGTGTGCCCAATCAGTACGACACGTCGGCGTCTACGCTATTCGGCAAAATTCAGTCGGTGCTCGACCATATCTCGGGCATGACCGACGTTTATGCCCTCGACCTATTCCGCAAACTTAACGGACTTAGCCTCCCGGCTGTTTAAACCAACTGTTTATTATGAAGAAACTACTTAATTTTTTTGCTATTGTCGTTGCCTCGTTGGTGCTTTCGTCGTATACGGTCGACGAGGTGCCTAATGTGCATGTCAAAGATCGTAATTGCTATGTGACCAATCCCGACGGATTGCTTTCCGCCGAGGCGGAAGCGCAACTCAACGTCGTCCTCGGCGACATCTGGCAGCAGACATCCGCCGAACCGGTTGTCGTGATAATCAGTACAATCGGCGACGAAGACTATAACGATTTCGCCACCGCACTTTTTACGAAGTGGGGCATCGGTAAGAAAGATAAAAGCAACGGTGTGTTGATTCTCATTGTCGACGACATCCATAAGGCTGTTATCCGCACGGGATACGGCTCGGAAGGCTTACTGCCCGACATCATTTGCGGCCGCATTATCCGCGACAAGATGGCTCCGCATTTCCGCGACGCCGACTACGATGGCGGCACGCTCGAAGCGGTGAATTTCATTCACGAAATCCTTACCACGCCGGGTGCTGTCGAAGAGTTGAAGTCGCAGTACGAAAATGATGCGGCGCAACAAGAAACCGACCCTGAAGAACTCTTTACGGCGTACGTCGCTTTGTCGCTGTTCTTCGGCTTTATTGGGTTTGTGTTTATCCTGATTATGCGACTTGTGTATCGCAAAAAAGACTACTTCGCTCGCTATCAGTCGATGAAGAAATTCCGTACGCCGCTTCTGATTATCACGTTTTTAACCATGGGAATGGCGTTGCCGGCATGGCTGTTGGTGTTGTGGTCGATGCGTCGCTATCGCAATCATAAGCGTAGATGCCCGAATTGCGGCAAGAAGATGCGCAAACTCAACGAGCAGGAAGATAATAAGTATCTCAATGCGGCGCAAAACGTTGAGGAGCAACTCAATTCGGTCGACTACGACGTGTGGCTGTGCCCTCAATGCGGCGAAGTCGACATCCTTCCGTACGTCAACAATAAATCCCTCTATAAGGAGTGCCCGCAGTGCCACGCACGCGCCCTGCAACTCGTCAGCAATCGCGTGATAAAGCAAGCCACAACGCGTGCCACCGGCAAAGGCGTTAAGACCTATGCTTGCAAGGGCTGCGGACATCGTTACGAGCAGCCATATACGATACCGCGCCGTGACGACGACGATATTGCCGGAGGATTGGTTGCCGGTGCAGCCATCAGCGGAGCTTTCGGCGGCGGTGGCGGCGGTGGCTTCAGCGGCGGTAGTTTCGGTGGCGGCTCGACCGGTGGTGGTGGCGCTTCCGGCGGTTGGTAGAACGACTTTTTTTAGCAAATATCATTATGGAATATACACCAAAACCAATAGATACGTCGGCGGTAGACCTTCCTGCGGAGTTGGAACCGCTCGTCGAACAAATGGCAAAGAACGTCCACGAAGTGTGGGCGCAAAAGCGTATGGAAGAAGGCTGGCGCTACGGCGAAAAGCGCGACGACGAGTTGCGCCTTCATCCTTGTCTTGTCCCTTACGAACAACTGCCTGAAATTGAGAAAGAGTACGACCGCAGCACAGCGCTCGGCACGCTCAAACTGATTATGAAACTGGGCTTCTCTATAGAAAAACGGTAAAGATTTGTTTGATGTGTTATGAATCGGTGGAATAGATTTGTTTTTTGGATACTTCGAGCACTCTCGAAAGGCGGTTTTCGCCCAATCGGTATCTTTGTCGGAATCAATATAGTATTGGTTCTGATAATTTACGTCCTGTGGTTCCTGTTTTCAGCCAACGATGAAGCATGGCAAATTGGTGGTGATGGAACTCCTGATAGCGGCGTCATTCATGGATTCAAATTTATTCTGGCAAATCTTATCCTCGACCCGGGCACTGCAGCCAACGTTCACGCTCGCCATGCACTGCCTTCTCTGATTATAGCCTTTGTGGGGCTCGTCTTTTTCAGCGGACTGCTGATTTCCGTTTGGTGTAACACTGTTGAGCGATTTGTCGACCGATTTATGAAAGGCGAGATTGGCTTCCGCATGAAGAATCACTACGTCATTATGGGCTATCGTCCGGTGACGATTTCTCTGTTGCGCACGCTCTTTCAGTATAACCCCAAAGCATATGTTCTCATCCAAACAATGAACGACGTCGAAAGTGCGCGGCGCGAAGTGGTAAGTTCGTTGAAATTCGTCAGAGCGGATGAGCGCGTCGTTTTTCTCCACGGCAGTCGCATCGTCGAAGGCGACGTTGCTCGGCTGTGGTTGAGCGATGCTCGTCAACTCTATATCGTCGGCGACGACCGCGACCCGCAACACGATTCTGAGAACTTCAAAGCTTTGCAATTGGCTTACGAGCAACTTGCCGTAAAGCCTGAAGACAGCACGCTTTTGCCTTGCTGGGCGTTGTTCGACAGCCAATCGACGTCGACTCCTTTCGAAATCGTTGACTTTGCCGACGAATGGCGCCGTCGCATTGATTTCAAGCCGATTAACTACTGCAACGAGTGGGCGAAACGCGTCGTCGTCGACGGATACTATTACGGCAACGACGGCAAGCGAATCCTCCTTCCGCGTATCGAAGGCGCCGATTCACTGCCTTACGACAGCGACAAACGCGTCCATTTCGTGATTGCCGGTATGAACAATATGGGTATTGCGCTCGGCATTCAGGCTGCCTTGTCGATGCATTTTCCCAACTTCGTGCGCAACTCGAAGTTGAAAACGCGAATCACGTTTATCGATGCCGAGGTCGACAACGAAATCGAATTCTTCAAGGGTCGCTATTCCGGCTATTTCGACCTGAGCACATACTACTATAACGACTTCTCGACCGACGATTCGGTGGCTGTTCATCCCAAAGAAAAGGGCTATCCTTACAGCGACTTCCTCGACGTTGAGTTCGAGTTCGTCAAAGGTCGCATAGAGTCGGACAACGTGCGCAATTTGCTCGAGCAATGGGCTGCCGACTCGCAGCAACGGCTCTCGATTGCAATCTGCTTCTCCTCGCAGCCAAATGCATTGGCTGCTGCCCTTTATATGCCGGAAATCATCTACTCACGAAATATTCCCGTATTTGTCCGCCAGGAGCAGTCCGACAATCTGCTCGCTGCCCTTAAAAGCAAACTCGAAGAAAACGTCTACTGCAAATTCTCCAACCTTTATCCTTTCGGAATGTTGGTCAACTGCTACCGCTTCAACAACGAAACGCTGAAGATGGCAAAACTCGTTAACTATTCTTATTCGAATGCCGACAAGTTGACGTCGTTTCCTTGCGAGTTCGACGAAGTCGCCGCCGAGCGCGAGTGGCAAGGCTGCAAGGTCTATCAACAGTGGTCGAGCATCTACAGCGCAATGACTATCGGCATCCGTTTCAACGCCGTTTTCAGCAAAGGCGTGGCAAATGTCGACGATGCCGATTTGACCGACGAAACGGTCGAATTGCTCGCTATGGTTGAGCACAATCGCTGGAATATGGAGAAACTTTTGTTGGGCTATCGGGCCGCAACGCGTGCCGAACTCGACGAAATTGCCAAATCGAAAGAGCGTCGCAAAATATTGAAAAATCAATACTACATCCACGATTGCATCGTGCCTTACGACAAATTGGGCGACGGTGCGAAATATTACGACCGCTTAATCACAAGAATTGTTCCTTCGGCAATTCGGCAAATAAAGAAAACGACAAACAATTAAATTATGGCATACGATATATTTATCAGCTACCGCCGCACCGGTGGCTACGAAACGGCAAAACATCTATACGACCTGCTTGTGCACGACGGGTTTACGGTAAGTTTCGACATCGACACTCTCCGCAACGGCTTGTGGACGCAAGAACTCGAAAACCGCATCGCCGAATGCAAAGATTTTGTGATTATTCTCAACCGCGGCGCTTTCGACCGCACCATTGACGGTAGCACACCGTTCGAAAAAGATTGGCTTCGCCGCGAATTAGCTAAGGCTATCGAGTTGAAGAAGAACATAGTGCCCGTGCTACTCGATGGATTTGAGTTTCCCGAAAATTTGCCCGACGATATCCGCTTGGTTGCCGAAATGTCCGGTCCGAAGTACAATAGTTACTACTTCGACGCATTCTACGAAAAACTCAAATCGGGCTTCCTAACCGCCAAGCCGCAGCATGCGTCGCCGACAGGAGCCGTGCTGAAGTTGAGCACCGACATGCCGTGCAGCGTCTATATCGACGGCGAGAAGAAGTGCGACATTCAGCCCGGAAACATCGTAAAACTGCCTATGAATCCGGGACAATATTCGTTGCGATGCGTTAGCGCCGTCAATCCGGCAATGTTTATCTTCCTCTATGTCGAACTGACTCCCGGGCATGAGAAACTGCAATTCATCAACCTTGCTCCACAGCAAAAGCCATACAACCAGCCACCACGGCAGCAGCAACAGCCTCGTCAGGGCGGCTACCAACCGACTCCGCAGCAGCCGCGAAAGAAGAAAAAAGACCGCACCGTGCTCATCGTTATCGGCTGCGTCGTGGGATTCTTCCTCCTGTGCTTTATCATTGGCTTCATCTCCGCTATGATTGACGATTCAAGTTCAAGCGATTACGGTTATAATTACGAAGACACCGATACTGTGGCAGTGCCCGTAGATACTGAAGCCGCATCTTCGCAAACCTTGTATCCTTACTATGACTCAGAGTCGGAACTATACGGCTATAAAAATGCAGATGACGAAGTGATGTACGTTCCGCAATTCGAAGAAGCCGGAACATTCGACGGCGATACCGTTACAATCGTCCGCCGCAACGGCGTGTACTTATATTTCACAATCAGCGGATATCTCTATGAGATGGAATCCCCGGCTGAATAACCGTTAATCGAGGAGAGCAAAGGTTTGACAATCGGCAAAATACCCATCCGTCAATTCACGCAGCGCAAGCTGCCGAATAACCGCGCATCAGCGCCGAATAACCTCTTAACCTCCTAACCGCGGAGCAACGCTCCGCTATACTGCGCCT
>JBJEDO010000137.1:0-9373 GCA_051872155.1 Candidatus Limisoma sp. | reverse complement strand
GCTTCCCGCCTTTGTACATAAGGGTTGTCTCGTTTTTCAAGTGTCAAAGTCGGGACTTTTATTCGGTTTGGCAAAATTGTTGATAATTTTTTCGCGTTTTTTCTTTAACGAACGCTCATTTTACACCTTAATATATAATAGCGCCACATTTTCACAAACTTTTACCGGTCATCCGCCTATATTGTCGAAGTTTTTGTGTAATTTTGCGAGACATTATGAATAACGATAAGGAAATATTAGCAACCAAACAACGGTTCGGCATCATTGGCAATTCCGAGCCGCTCAACGACGCCATTCGCCGCGCTCTGCTCGCTGCGAAGGTCGACCTGTCGGTGCTCATCAACGGTGAAAGCGGTGCCGGCAAGGAATTCTTTCCGAAAATCATTCACGACAACAGTTCGCGTAAGCACAACAAATATATCGCCGTCAACTGCGGCGCAATCCCCGAAGGCACCATCGATTCAGAGCTTTTCGGCCACGAAAAAGGCGCATTTACCGGCGCAGTTGCCACCCGTAAGGGTTACTTCGAAGAAGCCAACGGGGGCACGATTTTTCTCGACGAAGTTGCCGAACTTCCTATGCCGACGCAGGCGCGACTGCTGCGCATTCTCGAGAATGGCGAATACATCAAAGTCGGCTCGTCGGTCGTTCAAAAGTCGAACGTGCGCATCATCGCCGCCACCAACGTCGACCTGCGCAAAGCCGTTGCCGAACGCAAATTCCGCGAAGACCTCTTCCACCGACTTTCGACAATTCCCATCATCGTTCCGGCGCTACGCGACCGCGGCGACGACATTCTGCTGCTCACACGAAAGTTTGCCGGCGATTTTGCCAACCGCTACCGCACCGACGGCGTAGTGCTCGACGATTCAGCGAAAGCCGAACTGCTCAACTACCCGTGGCCCGGCAACGTGCGTCAGCTCAAGAACGTCGTCGAGCAAATCAACCTCTTCGAGTCGGGCAACACCCTCAATGCGTTGCAAGTACGCAAATATCTACCTGATTTCGAAGGATTTACGAGTGCCGTTGCAACCCAGACGGCAACGCCATCGGGCTCGTCCTACGAGCAAGAACGCGAAATGCTGCTAAAGATGATTTTGCAAATCAACCGCGAACTCGAAGACCTCAAAGCGAAAGTCTACACCTTGATGCACGGCAACAATGCCGAAAGCGGCAGCAACTTGCCTGTGCTCATCAACCACCATGCGCCGGCTTCCGATGCCGACACAAAACTGCCGTCGATGATGAACCATAGCGACTATATGCCGCACATCGTCGAAGACGTTACCGACACAACACTATCGCTCGAAGACAGCGAACGCGAGCTGATTCGCAAAGCCCTCGAACGCAACGGCAACAACCGCCGCAAAACTGCCGGCGAACTAAAAATTTCGGAGCGCACGCTCTACCGCAAAATCAAAGAATACGGATTAGAAAACGCCGAATTATGATAAAACGACTTCTTACATACATCTTTTTAGCCCTGGCAACCACCGCGTGCATCCCCAAGATAACGCTCAACGGTGCTGCCATCGACTATAACGTCTACAAGACGCTCAACATCGGGCAATTCCCCATCCGCGCCGCCATGGTCTATGCGCCGCTGGAGCCAATGTTCGAAAACGCCCTGCACGACACCTACACCAAGCAAACACGCTTGAAAATCATCGACAGTTCCAACACCGACCTCTCCGTCGAAGGCGAAATCACCGGCTATACGCTCACCCCGCAAGCCGTCGGCGAAGACGCATACGCAACCAAGACGCGTCTGACAATCACTGTCCGCGTGAAATATACCGACAACAAAGTGCCGGCAAACTCCGTCGACCAATCGTTCTCCGCATTCCGCGACTTCGACTCGTCGGTTATGCTCACATCCGTGCAAGACCAACTCTGTCAGGAGATTACCGAAGAACTCGTTATGCTAATTTTCAACGCCACCGCCGGAAACTGGTAAAACGATATGAGTCAACCGATTAGTCAACGCGCAAGCAATTTCGAAGCGGCAACCGCAGGCAGTTGTCAACTCGACGTAGAGGCAACGGCAAAAATCGTTGCCGACTACCCCTACTTCGTGCCCGCAATCCTTGAATTGCTCAAAGCCGCCGATACCGACGACGAGCGCCGTCGGCTCACCACGATGGCTGCCGTATCGATTGCCGACCGACAAGCACTCTACGACCTGCTCGGCCCCGACGCCGCACGTCTCAGCAACTTTTACCCCGAAGAAACGAAAGAAAATCAGTCGACCATCGACACCATTTCGCACTTCCTCGACACGTTTGGCAACGACGACGATGCCGAAACTCACGCACTCGAGCAACTAATCTTCAACCCCGTGCCCGACTACGCTCAGATTCTTGCCAAAGAAGAAGAGCAAAGCACACCCGACGACGACGAACTCGAAGGCGACAACCTCAGCGAGCAAGACCTGCTCATCAATAAATTCATCGCCAAGAGCAAACGGCAAGCCGGACGATTCCCAACCGAAAACGAGCAACCGAAACAGGAAGCCGCAACAGATGAAGCCCCGGTGCCAAAGGCTCCCCAAGCCGATGCCGACTCGTCGCTTCTCTCCGAAAGCCTCGCAAAAATATACATCAAAAAGCATCGTTATGACAAAGCTTTGGAAATTATTCTGTCTTTAAGTTTGAATTTTCCGGAAAAAAGTATTTACTTTGCAGACCAAATACGTTTTCTTCGAAAACTTATCGTTTTAGAAAAATATAAACAAAAAAAACAATTAATATGTTCACAGCATTAGTTATCTTGATTGTCATAGCATCAGTATTGATGATTGGCATCGTACTGATTCAGAAGTCTAAAGGTGGAGGCTTGGCGTCCAACTTTGCAAGTTATAACCAAATCGGCGGCGTACGCAAGACCACAAGCTTCGTTGAAAAAGCCACATGGACACTCGCCGTTGTTATCGTTGTGTTGAGCATCCTTTCGTCGTTCGTTGCTCCGTCGATTGTGTCAGGTACACACGTGCAAGCAACTGCGAAAGAACAGCAAGCAGCGCCTTACCAAACTGAGGCTCCCGCAGCTCCGGCAGCGCAAACTCCTGCTCCCGCAGCGAAGTAAGGAACTTAAGACTTACCGACAACTCATAAAGGCTACACACCTCCCCGCGAGGCTTGTAGCCTTTTTTTACAGCACAACAACCTTAACATTTGTTAAGATACAAATACATAAAATTATCCGTTTTTACTGCTCGGGATACAAAAATATTCGTAAATTTGTCAAGACAAACCTAATAGCCAATTTAATAATTATGAAGAAGACATTACTCACTATGGCGCTTGCAGCGGTAAGCATCGCGGCAACTGCCGAAACATTTGTAATCGACGGCACCGATTACGAGTATAACGTATTAGCAAAACGGTCGATAGGTCCCGGCGTGGAATACACTCGCCTGCGCATCCCCGACTTTCCGCTCAACGTCAACTATATGGTTGTCGACCTGACTAATCCCTACAACAGCATCGAAACACAACAAGGCTCCGAAAAAACCGGCAGCACCGAATTGCTATCCACCGCTTATACCCGCATGCAAAGCGAAGGCAAGAAGCCACTCGGCGCACAAAACGGCAACTTCTGGGTCGTTTCCGGGCAAGGAATTTACTCGCAATTCGCTTTAGGCACGACCTTTAACGCCTGCCTGAAAAACGGCAAAATCGTCACCGAAACCAACTGTCACGCCGACCAATGGGACGGCGGTCCGGCTCGCACCGGTGTGGTTGGTATCGACGCCGACAAAACGCTCCACATCGAATCGATGAAATGGCGCGGCTACGCAAAATCGCAGGCTTGGGGCGACGCCGAGCACGAATTCTACCTCGCCAACAAGTTCTGCCGCAGCACCGGCGAAATGGTGCTCTACAACTCATACTACGGCAACACCAAGAAATTTCAGACCATCGAGGAAAACGACGGCACGTGGGCTACGGTCGACAACAAGTCGTGCGAAGTATATATCAACCTCGACGCGGGTCAGCAATGGGCTTCGGCAGCCGACATCGTCGGAACGGTGATGCAAGTACGTACCGACTGCGAAGCCGGCACTCTCGGCGACTACGACGCTTGCTTGGTAGGTTCAGGCAGCTACAAAACAGTGCTCGAGATGCTCAACGTCGGCGACAAAATCACGCTCAACTACGCATGGCAGTCGGTAGCAACCGGCAACGACATTCCTCTTCTGCAAGCCATCGGCGGTAATGCCATAGTGATGATCGACGGCGAACTCACCGGACGCAACGAAGACGAGACCTACAACTCGCAAGTCTACTCACGCTCGGCATACGGCATGAGCCAAGACGGCAAAACGCTCTACATGTTTGTCATCGACAAATCGCTCGACTACGTCTACGGGACCTCGGCAGGCTGCAACACAAGCGTAATGTGCCAAATTATGAAGCAACTCGGCGCATGGACAGTCTGCAACGTCGATGCCGGCGGCTCGGCACAACTCATGGTCGAAGGCAAGGTTGTCAACAAAACCACCGAAAGCACGCCACGTCCGGTTGCCAACGGTTGGATGGTCTTCTCGACGGCACCCGACGACGACCAATCGAAAGTCATCACCCGCATCGAATTCCTCGACCCCGAACTCAACCTGCCCGTCTACACGTCATATCGCCCGACAATTTTGGGCTATAACTGCTACGGCGAGCTCGTCGACAGCGACGTTCAAGGCTTCACACTCCAATGCGACCCGGCATTTGGCGAAACCGTCGGCGACACTTTCAACGTGTCGGGCAACGTCGGCGCAACAACGCTCACCGCTTCCCTCGGCGACGTTAGCGTAACAAAAGACGCCAACATCGTCAGCGCACAAGTCGAAATTCGCCTTAAAAACATACTCATCGACAACCGCGAATACCCCATCGAAGTCAACGCTACAACGCTCTTGGGCTCTTATCCCTGCGACCCGAGTCGTCTCCAATGGACCGTTGCCGACGAAAGCGTGGCAACAATCACCAACGGCGTTCTTCGCGGCGTGGCTAACGGAACGACAACCATCACCGGCACCATCAACGAGTTCACCACAACAGCAACCGTGACAGTCGAAATCCCCGAATCGACCACAATGCCAATCTTCACCGACCTCAGCCAAGCAACCGTATCACAAACAGGCGGCACCGGAGCAACGGTTACCAAAGACGGCAACGGATTTAAGATTAACTACACCGGCAACGGCACAAGTCGCGGCGCATATATACAAGTGCTTAACAACGCATATGCCTACAGCCTTCCCTACGCGCTGAGAATAACAATCAACCCCGGAAAAGCAATCATCAAAGGCATATCCTTCACGGGCACTAACGCTCTGAACGTCTACGTTCCCGTATTTACTGTCAACCTTCCTGAAGGAATGACCCAACTGCCCGCCGACACCGACACAACAATCGACGTGCCCATCGACGAATGGTCGAATCCCGACGATATCGGCGTCTATCCGCTACAGTTGCACAGCCTGCGCTTCGCTATGGGTGCATCGACCAAAAACGAAGAATTTGAAATCAACGTGCGCGAATTTGCCGGCATCTACAACAAAGACGCTGCCGTCAGCACCACACGCATCAGCACGTCGGCTCTCAAAGCATACCCCAACCCGACCGACGGAATCGTCACCCTTACTGCTCCCGGCATCGAACGTGCTACCGTTACCGTCTACAGCAGCACCGGCGCTAACGTGATGAGCCGCAACGCCGAATTCGTCGGCGGAAGCCACACGCTCGACCTCAGCAACCTCGCTTCGGGCATCTACTTCGTTCGCATCGTTTCGGAAGGCAAGGCTCAGTCGTGCAGAATCATCGTGAAATAACAAAAACAAAATTATACTTAAAACAAACCGTCATTATGAAACTAAAACTAACAACTTTGGCACTCGCAATTGCCACACTCGCCTCAGCACAAGAGGTGACCGTGGTAAGCCACGAGCAATTGCTCCGCGGTGTCGAAAGCCAATGCTACTCACCCGTCATCAGTAGCGACGGCACAAAAGTGCTCTTCACCGGAGAACGCTACAGCGGACTGAAACTCTACGACATTACCAACGACGTAACCACACGGATTGCCGACGATGCTATGGCCGGCTTTAAACCGGCATTCTCGCCGAGCGCCGACAAAGTCTACTACCTGTCGCAAACCACAAAAGACATGTTGACCTATCGCAGCGTGAAATGCTACGACTTTGCTTCGGCAAAATCGGCTGACATCACCGCTCCCGAACGCGGCATGCGCAGCCCGGTTGCCACAAGCGCCGGATTAATCACCGTCAGCGACAACGGACGCCAACTCCGCGGCAAAGCCACCGGCATAACAGCCTATACCGACGGCGACCAAATCGTGGTTGCAACGCCGACAGGCGAACGCACTCTCCGTCCCGTCGACACCAAATATTCCTACCTCTGGACAAGCCTTTCGCCCGACGGCTCGAAGATTCTCTTCTACGCAGGCGGCGTAGGCGCATTCGTGTGCGACCTCCAAGGCAACATCATCGGCAGCTACGGACGCTGCTCGTCGCCTTCGTGGTGCGGCAACAATCACATCGTTGTGTGCCGCGAAACCTCCGACGGACACCAATACGAATCAGCATGCCTCGAAATCGTTAGCCTCGACGGCAGCTACAGCCAACGCCTCACGGCCCCCGAATCGATGTCGTTCGCTCCCAGCGCTTCCGCCGACGGCTCGCGCCTGGTCTACAACACCATCGACGGCAGACTATTCCTTATGCAGTTAAACTTCAAATAATCGTGGCTCTATGAAAAAGTTAGCAATGACAATATTAGCCGTGGCAGCAACCCTGGCAGCCTCGGCAACCGACCTCAAAGACCTCAAAATCTACATCAACCCGGGTCACGGCGGCTACGATAGCGACGACCGTAACGTTGCCGTTCCTCCCTTCGCCGGCGGCGACCCCGAAGGCTATTGGGAGTCGAAAAGCAACCTCTCAAAAGGCTTACAAATGCGTGATATGCTCGAAAGTTTCGGCGCAGGCACCAAAATGTCGCGCATAACTAACACTACCGACGACGACCGCATCCTTTCAGAAATCGACGAAGAAGCCAACGGCTATGCTCCCGACTTCTTTTTCTCGATTCACAGTAATGCGACCGGCTCGGCAAACCGCGTCAATCAGCCGCTGATGCTCTACCGCGGATTCAACAACGACCCGGTTTGGCCGCAAGCTAAAACCATGTCGGAAATACTCAACTACCAATTGCTCGAAAACCGCGTAACCTCTTGGTCGAGCGAAAACATCTGGCTCGCCGGCGACTACGACTTCTACAACTGGGGCGTTGGCGTCGGTCTCGGCGTGCTCCGCACATTGGCAATCCCCGGTATGCTTTCCGAAGGCTCTTACCACGACTACATCCCCGAAACCTACCGTCTGCTCAACAACGACTACTGCTGGCTCGAAGCATACCACTTCGTCAAGTCGGTTATGCAATACTTCAACACGTCGGAGTCGTTCTCGACAGGTACGGTTGCCGGTAGAGTGCTCGACAACCGACTGATTCGCACCGAAGCTATCTACAACAAAATCTTCTACGGCAAAGACCAGGCAAAACCCGTCTGCGGCGCTACCATCGACCTGCTCGACGCTTCAGGCAACGTGGTCGAATCGAAGACTACCGACGAATACTTCAACGGCGTGTTTATCTTCAAGACTGTCGCTCCGGGCAACTACACCCTACGCGTAAGCCATAGCGACTACCGCGCTTATCAGACCGACATAACCGTTGCAGCCAACACTGTAACTTACATCAATCCCGAAGTGACCCGCATTCGCAACACCGCTCCGCAAGTCGAAGAATACTCTCCTGTTTATGCCGAAGGCGACGAACCCGTTTCATGCGTCACCCCGATTCGCATCAAGTTCAACTGGGATATGGACGTCGCTTCTACCGAAAAGGCATTCTCTATCACTCCGGCTGTCGAAGGAACACTGTCGTGGGAAGACTCGCAATACGTTCTCGTATTTACGCCGAAAAAAGTGTACGACATCAACACCGTCTACACCGTCAAAATCGACAAATCGGCTATGCACCCCGAAGGTATGTCAATGACTGACGACTTCTCGTTCTCGTTCACCACAGCTGACTACAACGAGTTCATAATCCTCGAAGGATACCCGTCGAACGGTTCGCGCGTTCACTACGCATCTGCGTACCTTGAATTCCGCTTTGACAGCCACCCCAACACGACGTTTATCCAAAACGAGATAACAATCACCGACGAATCTGGCAACACACTGTCTTACAGCCCTCGTACAAAGAAAACAAGTACGTTGAACGACGAATTCGGCTACTTCCAAATGAAATTGTCGAACGACCTCGAGCCGGGTAAGACCTACAGAGTAAACGTAGCCGACAACGTGCGCGACTACTACGACATTCCTATCGCCAACGGCTATAGCTACCAATTTACGGCAGTCGACGCATCAACCGAAGGCGCTCCGTTTACGCTCGTTGAATCGCTCGACGCAACGTCGCTGCTCGAAAAAGACGCTGATGCAACCCGCAACGCTACGTCGACAGCCGTTGCTCGCAACACATCGACGAAACTTGAAGGCACATCGTCTTACAAACTCGACTACACCTTCTCGGGCGCAACCGACGGTAATGCAGCATTCCGCTTCACAACCGCTCCGGCAACAACCTATTCGACCGCAAAATCAATCAACCTGAAAGTCTACGGCGATATGAGCGCAAACGCACTCCGTGCACGCTTCACTAACGGCTCCGACACTCGATTGGTTGACATCTGCGCACTCAACTTCATCGGCTGGCGCGACATCGCAGTGCCTCTCACCGATGGCTTGGGCGAAGGCGAATACACTCTCGACGGCTTCGAAATCGCTCAATGCGACAAAGTGTTCAGCAAAAAAGGCACCGTCTATATCGACAAAATTCAGATTGGTACGGCTGCCGACGGCGGCATTGAGAATATCGAATCGGCCTCGGTTAGAGTACACCCGAATCCCGCATCCGAACTGCTCATCGCCAACGCCGACAAGACAATCCTCGGCATCGAACTCATCTCGCTCGACGGCAAGAAAGTGGCTGCCGCTAACGGCAACGTGCTCAATGTCAGCGAAGTGGCTTCCGGCATCTACGTCGCTAAAATCTTCACAGCTAACGGTTACGGAACAAAACGAGTTGCCATTCGCCACTAAAAGTGAGCATTTTACATAAAATAAAATTAAAAAAAGAGTCGGGCGCCACGAACGTCCGACTCTTTTATATACAACTAATTCTATGTTGTAGAACATAAGATAAAAATAAACAGTTTTAAATTTTTTTTAGTAAATTCCTGAATTTGTCACTTTCGAGGGTTATACCTCTGGCTATCAGGGTTATAACCC
>JBJEDO010000136.1:15296-38536 GCA_051872155.1 Candidatus Limisoma sp. | reverse complement strand
ATATAATCACAAATCGCAAATTTCACACGTCGATAAAGCTAAAAATAATAAAATTGTCGAACTTTCCTTTGAAAATCAAGCGACAAACCGAAGGCTTTGCAATTGTAGATTTTAACCTACATTATCCCCCGGTTCGCAGTCTTTTCCGCAGCGTCTGCCGCCGATTGCCCGCCCTCTGCGCAAATCATTTCTTCCCGAATCGCACCTCCCGGCACCTCCCGGCATCAAATATCGCCCTCTCATTTTTATAAAAAAGCATAAATTATAAGAGTTGTTGATATAAATACCGTTATAATTTTGTAGTTTTGTAGACAAATTCAATAACGACCGGAGATGAGAAGACCTTTTATATATGGAGAATTGGCTCAAGACGACAACTTCATTGACCGCATTGAAGACAGAAAACGCCTAAAGACGTTCTTGGGCAATGGCATTAATGTTATGCTTATTTCGCCTCGCAGGTGGGGAAAGTCATCGCTTGTAAAGGCGACGATGAAGGAGATGCTCAATGAAGACAAGAAGGTTAGAGTTTGTTTTATAGATGCTTTTAAGATTACAAGCGAATCCGAGTTCTATAACGCTTACGCAACAGCTGTGTTCAATGGCGTATCTTCATCTTTGAAAAAAGGTATAGAGGTGTTCCGCAAGTATGTTCAGGCTCTCAGTCCGAGTATAATTATCAAGAGCGACCCCATGAACGCTTTGGAAGTTGACCTTGGTTATAAGCCTCTCAGTAAAAGTGCCGAAGACATTTTGAATCTGCCCGAAAAGATTGCCGAACAGCGTGGACTGCAAGTCATAGTATGTATTGATGAGTTTCAGAATCTTGCCAATCTGAAGGAATGGAAACGGATTGAGGGTACGTTGCGCTCCATATGGCAACAGCATCGGCACACCACATACTGCCTATACGGCAGCAAACGCCACATGATGCTCGACATCTTCAACAATTCCGCCAATCCTTTCTACCGTTTCGGTCAGGTTTTGTACCTCGAAAAAATTTCCAAGCAATATTGGATTCCTTATATTGTAGACACTTTCAGCGAGACCGGAAAGTCTATAACCCGCGAGGCTGCCGAAAAAATATGCGATGCCGTAGATTGTCATTCTTGGTATGTACAACAGTTGAGTTTCTTTGTCTGGGCAGACACTGAAAAATGCGCTACAACCGAAACGGTCGACAACGCCTTATTGTCGGTAATAGAAACTAATAGACCTGGTTTTGAATCGGATGCCGAAAAACTTTCGTCGTCACAGATGGCAATGTTACGGGCAATAGCGAATGGAGAATCTCATCTAAACTCTGCCGAGGTGGTCAGTCGCTATCATTTGGGCGGGCCACAGACCATAACGCGCAACAAGAAAGTACTTGTAGAGAAAGACTTAATCGAGAAGCGTGGCAATGGCTTTGAATTTGTCGACCCTCTGTTCCGCCTGTGGATAATCCGAGGATAAACTCATAATAACAATTCGGCGCTTTTTTCTAACTTTTAACAACTCATCACGCTGATTTGTTGTAATTTTGGCTTCTGATATGGATGAATGTCTGCGCGGGGTGGTGCTCCGCACTTATAAATATAACGACAAAAACTCGGTTGTGCGCGTCTATACCGACAGCCGCGGACTGCTGTCGTTTCTGCTGCCGGAAAGCGCTTCGCGGTCGGCAAGGATGCGTCGTGCCGTCTTTCAGCCGCTATCGCTGGTCGAAATCGAAGCATCCATCCTCCCTCGACGCGACATCAACCGCATCCGCCACGCTTCTATCATCGTTCCCACGCCGTCGCTACATACTAACCCGACAAAGTGCGCTATCGCACTGTTTATCACCGAATTGCTCTCGCACATCATCATCGAGCAGGAGCAAGACGCGCCGCTCTATGCCTTCCTCACTCGCAGCGTGATGCTACTCGACAACATCGACTCCGGCGTGGCAAATTTCCACATCTGCTTTCTCTACAATTTGGGCTCGTTCATCGGCATCGAGCCGGACATGGAGACCTACGTCGAAGGCTCTTACTTCGACCTGCAGAACGGCGTTTTCCTGCGTATGCGGCCGCTCCACAACGATTTCTTGGAGCAGGAAGAATCGGCAGTGCTCGCTCGGCTGTCGCGCATCAACTACAGCAACATGCACCTCTACCGTTTCAGCGGCGACCAGCGCCGATTGCTACTCGCCGAAATGCTTCGCTACTACAAACTTCACAATTCTTCGCTCGG
This sequence comes from Candidatus Limisoma sp., assembly GCA_051872155.1. GTDB lineage: Bacteria > Bacteroidota > Bacteroidia > Bacteroidales > Muribaculaceae > Limisoma. Next base: position 36,319 of record JBJEDO010000136.1, on the reverse strand, counting down.
CGACGTCAAGTCGCTCGACACGCTCCACGAACTCTTCAGTTAGCGCGGAGCGTGTATCGTTTATCGTTTATCGTGTAGCGTTTATCGACAACTCATCACACTCATCAACTCATCAACTCATCACACTCATCAACTCATCACACTCATCAACTCATCACACTCATCACACTCATCAATACAAAAAAATGTTATAACATCGCAACGCAGAAAGCGCAGTTGCAATTTTTTATATACCTTTGTATATATGTAGCAACGACTATCTATGAACGAAGAGAACGAAATACGCCCCACAATGCCCGAGACGGAGTCTGCCGTCGAGCAAATAGCCGAGAAAACCGCCGAGCAAACGCCGGAGCAATCTCCCGACGAGAAGAAGCGCCGACGACTGCCGCGGTGGCTCCGAATCACGCTCAAAACCATCGCTTGGACCGCAGTGAGCATCGTCACGCTCGTCGTACTTGCACTTTGCCTCGTGGTATGGATTCTCACGCCCGAACGACTTACGCCGCTCGCCGAACGTTTTGCCAACGACTATCTCGTCGACGCGCAAGTGTCGATTGGTCGCGTCGAACTGACTGTCTGGAAGACGTTCCCGCAAGCGTCGGTCGAGGTCAACGACCTGCAAATAATCTCGTCGGCACTCCGCGGCGACAGCATCCCCGCCTACGCCGATTCGCTGCTTTCGGTGCACCGTCTGCGCGCGGAAATCAACCTTGCAAAGGTGCCGCTGATGCAATTCTACGTCAAAGAAGTGCTCATCGACAGCCCGCAAATCAACCTCGTGGCGCTCAACGATTCGACCAACAACTACTCGATTACGCCGCCGTCGGAGCCCGACACAACTAAGTCGAAAATGACCGTTCTGCCGAAAATCGTTGTCGAGCGTTTCGCCCTGACCAACAACCGCGGCATTCGCTATACCGACCTGAGCCGGCGTATGTCTGCCACGCTCTGCACCGACACGCTGCGCCTGACGCACGACCGCGAGAGCAACTCCTACGACCTCACTTTCGACGGCAATGTGCTTGCGCGTCTTGCCGACATGGGCATCGACCAAGCCGTGCCTTTCCGATTCGACGGTCGCATCGGCTGGAACACCGACAACCCGCTTCTGTGCTCGCTCACCGACTTCCACGCCGAAGTGGCGAAAATCCCCGTAACCGTCAACACGCGCGTTGCCCTCGGCGACACGCTCACCGTCAGCACGCTGCGACTCGACGTCGGTCCGATTCGCTACTCCGACATGACCGCGCAGATTCCGCAACAATTCCTCCACGGCATCGAACGCGTCAAGTCGAACCTCTCCGTGGCAATGACCATGCAACTCGACCGTCCCTACCGCCCGACCTTCGACAGTCAGCCCTCGTTCCACGCACAAATCGACATCCCCGAATGCTACATCCAGCCGGGTCGCTACGACGCATACCGCATAAACCGTTTCGGCACGAAAGCAAAACTCGCCTACAACGGCGACAATCCCGACCGCAGCGTCGTCGAACTGCAGAATCTCCTGCTCGACGGCTTCGGCATTAACCTCAAAGGCTCCGGAACGGCGACAAACTTGCTCAAAGACCCCAACATCAGCGGCGCACTCTCCGGCGACCTCAACTTTGCGCGACTGCTTAAGTTGATTCCCAAAGAACTTCCGCTGCAACTTTCCGGCTCGATGGGCTTGAACACGACCTTCAAATTCGCACTCAGCGACCTCAACGTCAAGTCGTTCCACAAAATTCAGGTCAACGGCGACGTCACGTTTGCCGACGTCGTCTACAACGTGCCCAAAGACTCTACGCTCGCTTTCGTCGACCACGCCACTATCCGATTCGGAACAAATGCGAAGTTTACCAACAAAGACAATCAACTCAAAAACCTTCTCATGGCATCGATTTCGGTCGACTCGGCTGAAGCATCCATGCCCGGGCTGCAACTGACGCTCTGCAACGCATCGGTCGGTGCCGGTAGTGTCGGCGCCGCTGCCGACCTGCTCGACACAACGAAAATCACTCCCATCGGCGCGCGACTGAAAATCGGCAAACTCCGCATGCTCTCTACCGCCGACTCGGCAAGCCTGCGACTCAGCGACCTCGAGAGCAACGGCTCTATTCGTCGCGACAACACACCCGGCGGCAAGCCGCGCTTCGACTTCGGCATAAAAGTGGGACGCATCCGCGCCACCGACCGCACAACCAGCGTTAACCTCCGCGAAGGCGACATCACACTTGCCGCTAACGCTCGCGTACGAAAATCAGGCTCGTCGAACCGAACGCAAGCGCGTATCGACTCGCTCAGCCGCATCTATCCCGAACTCTCGCGCGACTCGCTATTGTCGCTCTACCGCGCTGAGCGCAGAAAAGCAAACCGCGTCAGCGATGCCGACGACGACTACGTAAACCTCGCCGTCGACAACAAACTGCAAAAACTTCTCCGCAACTGGGATTTCCACGGCAAACTCACCGCAAAACGAGGCTCTCTCTTTACGCCCTACTTCCCGCTGCGCAACCGCCTGCGCAACGTCGACATGGACTTCAACCTCGACACGTTTGCCATCAGAAGCATGAAGTACTCCGCCGGACATTCCGACATGAGCATCGCCGGCGAAATCCGCAACATTCGCCGAACGCTCATGGGTTCGAAAAAATATCCGCTGACAATCGACTTCGACATCAATTCCGACACGCTCGACGTCAACCAACTGATTGCCACGATGTATAAAGGGCAAGCATTTTCCGACGACACAATCGCCAAATCGAACTTCAACATCGCTAACATCGACGACGCCGACGAAGAGAAGATGCAAGCATCTATCGACGACGCTACAACTTCCGACACCACGCAACATCGCGCCATCATCATCCCGAAAAACGTTGCCGTCGAACTGAAAGTGCGCAACAAATATGCCCGCTACGCCGACCTCGACGTGACAAACCTTCGCTCCGACCTGCTCATCAACAACGGCGTGCTCAACCTACGCAAACTCTCCGGACGCGCTTACGACGGGCAACTCGACCTCGACCTCGTCTACGCCTCAGCCAACAAAAACGAAATCGGTGCCGGCATGTACCTCAAACTCACCGACATCCAGGTCGGTAAGTTCCTCAAACTCATGCCCGGACTCGACTCTATAATGCCGATGCTTAAAGGCGTCGACGGCGTTATCGACGCGCGCTTGCTCGCTTCAACGCGTATCGACTCGCTGATGAACGTCATCATGCCGTCGACCAACGCCGCTCTCAGCATCGAAGGCAAAAACCTCGTCTTGCTCGATTCCGAAACATTCCGCAAAATCTCAAAGATGCTGATGTTCAAGAACAAGCAACGCAACCTCATCGACAGCCTCGCCGTCGAAGTTGCCGCCTACGATTCGCGCATCGACGTCTATCCGTTTATGCTCACCATGGACCGATACCGCCTCGGAATGTCAGGCTACAACGACTTCGACATGAACTACAACTACCACGTGTCGATTCTCAAATCGCCCCTGCCATTCAAGTTCGGCATTAACATCACCGGCAACGCCGACGATATGAAAATTCGCCTCGGAAAAGCGAAAATCAAAGAGAACGAGGTGGCGCGAACTTCGCTGGTCAACGACACCACGAAAGTCAACCTCTTCAACCAAATGCAATCGATGTTGCGTAAAGGAGCTCAAGCCGCTTTGCAGAATTCCGACCTCTACGACGAACGCAAAAAGTCGCAACTGCGCAAGATGCGTAAAAACATCTCCGACGACGACCGGCTTTCGCAACAAGACAGCCTGAACCTCATCAACGAAGGCATCATCGAGCGTCCCGACACGATAGCCGTGCCCGACGCCGACCCCGCTGCTACCAAGCAGAAACGCAACCGAAAAGGCAACGGCACGAAAAACCAAAGTAGAACGAAAATTGAGGCTACCAAGCCCGACGAAAAATAATATGGCTAAAAAGAAACTCAAACCGACCCCGGAAAGCATCGCTTACGACAAATATCTCAGCCGCACGGGATTCACTAAATGCCCGATTACAACGGCGCTCATCGACATGGACGGCGTGCTCTTCAACTCCATGCCAAACCACTCCCGTGCCTGGGAACGTCTCGCCGAAGAATACGGCTGGAAGTACGAGCCCAACGATTTTTTCCTCTACGAAGGAATGACCGGAGCGGCTACAATTCGCCTGATGATGAGCCGGATAGGTCGCAACGACATCTCCGACGACGAGGCGCGCGAAATCTACGCCAAGAAGTCGAAATATTTCGTCGAACTCGGCGAGGTCGGTCCAATCGACGGAACCGCCGAAATGCTCAACTCACTGCGCTCCGCCGGAATCGCTCGCGTGCTCGTCACCGGCTCGGGACAAGCGTCGCTTCTCGAACGCGTCAACGCCGCCTACCCGGGCGTTTTCTCCGACAATCTCAAGGTGACCGCCCACGACGTCAGTCACGGCAAACCCGACCCCGAGCCATACCTGATGGGGCTCAAAAAAGCCGGCGCCAAGCCCGAAAACGCAATCGTCATCGAAAACGCTCCGCTCGGCGTCAAATCGGGTAGCGCGTCGCATTGCTTCACCGTCGGCATCACTACCGGACCCGTCCCTAAAGAACAACTCTCCGGCAACGGCGCCGACATCGTCTACCCAACCATGCGCGACTTCGCCGACGGAATTACGCGAATCATCGCCGCACGCAATTTCTCATTCTAAAACCCTCACCGCTATGCAACATCAACCCATAATTTTCAGCAACGAAGTGTCGAAATCGCTCGCCGAATTGCTCGGCAGCCTTCCCGCTAACCGCACGTTCGTGCTCGTCGACCAAAATTCGCAAGTCGTGCTCTCGAAAATCGACTTCGGCAACGTCGACCCGCAAGTCATCGTCATCCCGCCGGGCGACACCAACAAAAACATCGACACACTCCAACAAGTGTGGCTCGAACTGCAGAGCGGCGGCGCAACGCGCAATTCACTGCTCATCAACATCGGTGGCGGCGTAGTTACCGACCTCGGCGGTTTCGCTGCGGCTTCGTTTAAGCGCGGAATCCGTTTCGTCAACGTCCCAACCACGCTGCTCAGCGCTGTCGACGCTGCTGTCGGCGGCAAAACCGGCATAAACTTCAACGGTCTGAAAAACGAAATCGGCGCATTCCGCGAAGCCGACGCCGTGCTCATTTCAACCGCGTTTTTCGACACTCTCCCCGAAAAAGAAATCAAATCGGGCTACGCCGAAATGCTTAAACACGGGCTGCTAAAAGACTACGCAACCTACCGAAAACTCATCGATTTCGACTTCTCCGACATCGCCGGCGACCGCCTGCTCGCGCTGCTCGAAGAGTCGGTCAACGTCAAGCGCAACATCGTAATCCAAGACCCGTTCGAAAAAGGCTTGCGCCGCGCTCTCAACCTCGGACACACCGCAGGTCACGCCTTCGAGAGCCTCGCACTGCACCGCGGCGAACCCATCCCGCACGGCTATGCAGTCGCCTGGGGGCTGGTCGTCGAAGCCATTCTTTCGAAGATGATTAAGAATCTCGACAGCACCACGCTCTACGAACTCGCCGACTACATCTATCGCCATTACGGCGCGTTCCAAATCACCTGCGACGACTACGACGCGCTGCTCAACTATATGCGCCACGACAAAAAGAGCGAGCACGGCGAATACAACTTCACCCTGCTTGCCGCACCCGGCGAAATCTTCACCGGCTGCGTCGTCGACGAAGAGTCGGTCAAAGCCGCACTCGACATCTACCGCGACTTGATGCATATTTAAAGTTCTTACCGCAATTGAACGACCACGTCGTAGCGCTCCAACGTATATTCTACCTTGTACGGAATGGCGCTGCGGCGAGGCTTGCGGCTCTTATAGTAGTAATGCGTATGCTGCGTGTCGAACGAACGTACCGACAGCTGTCGCGTTTCGCCCGACGGGATGTCGCACTCGATGTCGTACGTCTGCTCGTGGAGCATCTCTCCCGACGGGTTCGTATAGACCATCTTCACTACAATTCGCGAAATTCGGAACGGCGTGCCGTTGCTCACGTAGAACGTCTCGTTACGGTCGTAGAGCGTCTTGTCGTAGCCCGACAGGCTGATGCGGTCGGCATACGCCACCGAGTCGGTGCCGACGATGCGCTCAAGCCGGTCAATGTCGTTGCGCGTCACAAGTCCCTTGCGAACCGTCGACACTCGTTCGTCGCCCCGCGCCGCCATCGGCAGTAATAGTATCAGTATCAATAAAAGCCGCGTCATTGTGTTATTGAGTTGATGAGTTGATGAGTAACATCCGATAAACGATAAACCATAAACGATAAACGCTGAGTGCTGAACGCTAAAAATAAATCGGATTCTTGGCATTCAGTTGCCGCAAGCGGACAAATCCGGCGGCGGCTTTCGGCGTATCTACGTGTGGATAGATGCGAATACCGTCGAATATCGATGGCAAAAACCGCGCCAAGTTGACCGACCAACGAACCTGCAATTTCGGCTTTTCGACCTTTATCGAATTGCATTCGTCGTCGACCGTCGCCAGGCACTCTATCGGCATCGTCAGCCGCTCCTCGACGACTGCCGAATAGAGCCGCAGTCGCAACTGTCCGGCAGTCGCTGCGCGCTCGGCATAGCCTGCCACCGTGCCCGGATTGATTGCCGAATCTTCGCTGTCGACAACCACCAACCGATACACCTCGGCGCGACTGCCGCGCTCAGGCTCGATGCGCTCCACAACAAGCGTCAGCCGCTCGTCGGGATAATACCACAAGCCTTCCAACGTCGCCGTTATCGTGCCGGCGAAGCGCGCCTTTACCGTCGCCTCGTCGTAGCCCGCGAGCACCGACGACTCCTCCGGGACGTCGAACGCCGCAGCTATCGATGCGACAAATGCAAACACTATCAACAGCACGACGCGCATCACATTCGGAATTTATATTGCAACCCGAAACTCAGGATTTCCTTAAACTGCCAATACTGCCAACTGTCGTTCCACGCTGCCGAATCGTCGTAGCGCAAATGCGCATAAATCTGCGTCGACAGATACTTGTTGATTGAAAAATTGATGGTCGTCTCCAAGTCAGACTGCACATAGCTATAGTCGGTGAAGGCGAACAACCGCGCCGACATCGAAATGTCGCGTGTCAACGTCCACGACAACTTAAACTCGCCGCTCGAACCGACCTCGTGCCCCAAATGCTTGCCCGCATCGATGCCCAACGTCGTCGGGTCCATCTTATGAGTGGCGCGGCATATCTTCATGTTGTACGACAACGGCGACAGCGACGCATCAAGTTTAAACGTATTCTTCTTATTAACAGTATTATACGTCATACCGATACCGGCATTCAACTCGCCCGGGGTCAAGAACGACGCCGACAGGTCGTAGGTGTTCGACTTAAAGTTTTGCAGCAACTGCGTCTTAAACTGTACCGACGTACTGTAGTAGAACTTCTTCGTCGCCTTCAGTCCAAACTTCGAATTCACCTGGAAAAGGTCCTCGTTGATGCTATACTTCCGATATTGGTCGTCGTTCGCCGAATTCACACCAAGTTTATACTTAATGTCGAGTTGGAACAACTTATTCGGATGCTTCGACTGATTCAGCTCAAGACTGTACGCCAAGTCGGAAATAATGTTCAAATTATTGTTACCGCCCTGATACCAGTTCTCCGAAATGTACGCCTGCGAGAACTGAAACGACGCGTCAAACTTATGTATCCACGAAATCGTCTTATAGTCCAATTCCGGCGCCTTGACAGGCACTTCGAAATTTCGCTTCTCGATTTTCAACTTATTCTTGCTAATGTCCACCGTGTCGGCAAACTCCTTCGGCGGCTCAGCCATCGTCGCAAAATAGTAAGGCACCAACTCCGGACGCTCAAACGCAACTCGCATCGAGTGATAGCGCTCAAACCACGACTGCCACTCGGCATCGTCGAGCCAGCGACGGTCTACCGTCAACGTCGGCTCCTCACTTTTCGACGAATACGCAAACGCCGGGCGGTCGATTCCACGCTCCGGCACAATGTCGTAGCCCGTAAAAACTATAGGCAGATAAATCACACTCTTGCGAGCATCGCCCCGATAGAGACGCGCCAGCGAGTCAGCCTCGGCAAGCAGGCGCTCCGTATTGTCGACCACGGTGATTGTGTCCGACTTCAACCGAAAGTCAGACACCAACGACCAAAACCCGCTATGACGAGCTTTAGCCCCCACGCCCTGCCATAAAAATAAAACAATTAACGCTAATACAATCTTTTTCATCATGTTGTCAATCTTCCTGTAGAGGTTCCGACTCAGCCGAGGCGAGTATCTTCCGAGCAAGGTCTAATTCGCTGCGGCGCACCATCACTCCAACCTGCATACACGGCAAGTCAGGCAACGGATAGAGCGACGCCCAATTCTCGTTCGTCACACAACTCTCAACCCCATTTGTGCTCAACACACCCTTAACTATATACGCCGACACAGCATCCGGATAGCGGTCAAGCAATACCATATCATCAGCATTTTCCATCGCAACCTCCTTTGTTTTCGGCAAAGATAGTGCAAGGCGAGCGAAAAACAAAGCGAAAACGAAGTTTTCAGCGTTTGTTTTTCCGAGCCGCAGCCTATCTTGCGCGTAGCGAAAGATAGTGCAAATCGAGAGCAAAAGCAAATCAAAACTTGTTTTGAAATTTGATTTTGCCGAGATGCAGCCTATCTTGCGCGAAGCGAAAATTAAGAAAAAACCATTGCAAAAGCAAATCTAAAACGAGTAAAACCGACATTCGTCGGTGGTTATAGGTTATGGGTTAGAGGTTAGAGAAATTCATTAACCACTAAACGCTAACCACGCCGGAGGCGTCTATCACCACCGAGCATCTCCGAAGCTCGAATATAACTTGTTGATTTTCACCAGGCTAAACCTCCGAGGTTGAGCCTGGTGTTACCCACGACCGCTGTACCTCCGGCACAGCTACCCCTGCCGTATCTTCGACACGGCAGGGGTACCCTACTCTGCTTCGGTGCTATATGGCGGAGCGTTGCGAGGAGGGTATAGGAGATAGGGTACAGGAGACAGGGTATTGGAGCGAACGCGCATCCACAGCGTGTCGAAGATACGCTGTGGATAAAAAGCCCCGGAGGGGCGCCAATTGTGGGTAACGCCGGGTTCAGTGCCGGAGGTACTTAACCCGGTGAGAATCGGCTATATATACACCTCGAGCCTCGGAGAGGGTCGGTCGTGATAGAGCATATGTTCTCTAACCACTAACCCATTAACCGCGCCAAAGGCGCCTCTCTTACCTAACCACTTTGCCGTTTCCGTCAAGCACTACGCCCTCATCGTAATTATCTATGCAGAGGTACAAATCGTAGCCGATTGCCGTGATGCTGCTATACGATGGCGGCGTGATAACCTTTCCGTCGGCGCTAATCAGCCCGTGCCACCCCTGTTCCGCCTCATAACAGCGACATTTCGCCATCTTTTCGACCGGACGCGGCGTCGTGTCGTCCGACGCAGAAGCCACGCTGCCATCCTCATTGTAGGTCTTTACCGTAAAGTAGCGCATCTCGTCGGTTTCGTAGGTCATATAGTATATGTTGCTGATATAGAAATCGTTGATAAGTGCTCCGCTACGGTCATAGCGCTTAATCGTATGGTCGAGGAGCGTCACGCTGATATAGTCGTTATAGACCCAAAAACTGCCTTCCATAAAAGGAATAACCGTGTTTAATGCACCGTCTAACACACTCGTTCCTTCTTCGGTTTTAACCACCCACAATCCGATAGCCGGTTTGATTTCGTAATATTTCGGCTCGAGCGCCCAATTGCCCTGTTTGTCGAGAAGCCCGTAGCGCTCGCCGTTGTAGGTCACGCAATAATTGTTGTGAAACACATAATCTTCGTCGGTTGCCACGTACGGTATCTTCGGATCGATTACCACCTTGCCCGTCGAGTCGATAAACTTGATACTGCCGCCGTCGTCGACCGCTGCAAGTCCTTCGGAGAACATCCACGCATGGTTATACTTCGGCTTGATAACCGGCTTGCCGGTAAACTTACTGAAATAGCCGCGACGTCGGCCGTCGCTGTAGCACACCAGCGAGTCGTCGCCCCACGGACGAACTGCCCACTTTACGCCGGTAAGAGTAATTTCATTTGCGGCGTTTTTCACAAAGCCGTCATCGTGACCGGGGATGTAAGATACTGTGGACGAAAGATAAAACTCTTTGTCATAGTCATCGACGGAGTAGCAGTGAATATCCAACCGACTTGCCGCCGTGCGACAGAAATCCCAGCCGGCAATTACCGCCGCCAATATCATCAAAAACGTAAAGCACGTGCCCACTATTCGGCGCAACACCTTGCAATACTTCGATTCGTCATTCATTCCCAACAACGTCGTAAACCAATTGGCGATTGCCGTAAGGATAGAGGTCAGCCCATGCCAAATCCGGCTGACCCCACGTTTAAATGATACTTTTTTCATTTTTGGAATATATTTTTACCATCCTCTTCGTCGAAGGCTTCATCAGCCATCTCGGTATACTTCTTTTTCAACTCTTGAGCCGACATCTGCGCTTCACTTTCGTCCATCTCACACATCTTGAATTTAGCAAGACGCGAGAAGAAATTCATACGCGAACGCTTGTCGACATTCATCGTCTCTCCTACGCCTTGGTTGCTATACTCGAAGTTGCGCGAGTTGCGGATAGCCAAATTCATAGCCACCTCCACCGGATCCTGGTTGGCGCCCATATAAGTGAACGTCCAGCCCTCGCCGCGCAGACGCTCCACAAGAGCCTTGATGGTCATGCAGTTGTACTCGCGCGAAGAATTCTCGTAGCCGTCGGTGATGATGGTCACTACCACTACCGAGTCGTCAATCTCCTTAACGTGCTTGTGCATAGCCGTGAGCGTGATGCCCATAGCATCGTAGAGCGGCGTGGCGCAGCACGGTTGGTAGTCGCTCGGCTCAAGCGGATGCGCTTGCGCAACCGGAGTCTTGTCGAACACGTGATTAGTCTCACAGCCACAGAACGTCACAAGCGACACGTAATGGTCTTGCGTGTCGGCATACTTCTCCTGCGCCGACTTGATGCCTGCCAAAGTCTCGTTAAAGCCGTCGACAGCGGCGCGGCGTATCGACTCCATCGAACCGCTGCGGTCCAGGATTATCACGTTGAATACTTGCGTCTTCTTAATCTCTTGATTAGTCTTCTCTTCCATTGTTCTAAACTATTATCGGTTTATGTTTCTGTTTCAAATTTCGCAATAAAACATCGTCCAACAAAGCAAATCGCCCGCCATTGTATGAAATACCGCCTGCCATGTATGAAATTCATTGTTATATTGCAGAGCGTTGTTACACTTCGTCTAACCCAAAGGCTTTGGCGGTTCCTTTTTCCACTTGTCAACCAATCGTCGGCAACCCTCTTCGATGTGCTGTGCCACTCGATGATAGACTGCCTCCGTCTGATAATGCGGGTCCTCCACATTACTTCCCTCGTCGAATGCTATCTTGTTGAATAGAATTATTCTGTCCCAATTGCTATAGTCCAACTCGCGCGTCACGGCGTTGCGGTGATACTCGTCGAACACCACTATCGCGTCAGCCTCCATCAGCAGTTCGCGAGTCATCACCGTCGTCGTTCCGCCAAGCTCATAGCCCATTTCCCTCGCCACTTCTACCATAGCGGCATCGCGAGGATTCTCGCCCCATGACAATGTACCCAGCGAGAAAACCTCGATGCCCGTCATCCCTACATCTGTCAACATTTTCTTAGTCACACATTCCGCGAACGGCGACCGACAGGCATTGCCTGTACATACGAAGCATATCTTATAGTTTTCCATTTTTCCTTCAGATTTTCGTTCAACAATTTCTTGTTGTGTAATTTTTACACCACAAAGATAATGCGACATTTTCTACTTTCCAAATTTTTCTGCATAAAATTTACACAAGAAACGCAATTTTTTTACCATAAGCCGACATTGACCATACCACTCCATTACGAAATGATTGAATATAAGCACATTAGCGCAAACACTACGCTAAACGTCAGTTAATCCTTGCAAGATTAATGCTCACCAACCTCAATAAGCACACCCGTATAGTTATCGTCGGCGAACTTTTGGCACATAAAATCGAACACGTCAAGAATCTCGTCAAGCGGCTTTCTATCCATCATCCTTGCTGTCAGAATGTCGGGCGCCATACTCTTATACAAACCGTCGGAGCAAAGCAGCAACCGGTCGCCCGGCTTCAGCTTAAACTGCGCCACGTCGGCAGCACACTTGTCCGCATGACCGCTAAAGAAACAGCGCGAAATCACCTCCCAACCGAAATCGCGACGCACATGGTCTTGAGTACGGTAGAGCAGACCCTCGCCGCGGCGCAACAAGTAGCAACGACTGTCGCCGACGTGCGCAATCGTCACCGTGTCGCCCACAACACTTGCCATCACCATCGTCGTTCCCATTTCAGACACGTTAAACGAGGCAGCCTTCTCGTCGAGCGCCGCCATCGCTGACGCAACAGCATCAGCCACCTTCGCCTCACCGTCGGACTCCGACGCGTGTGCGTTCCAAAATTCCACAACAGCATCAGCAACCGTTCGGCTTGCCACCTCGCCCATTGCATGACCGCCCAAACCGTCGCAAACCACAGCAAGCCTTCCGTCGTTCCCAAAGATATATTCAATTTTGAAAGCATCTTCATTGTTCCGCCGCTTACCGACACCACTAAACGCAACACTATACACCCTCATAATCTATAGTCGTTTTTATTTCAGTCCAACCAAAATTTCCAGACCATCCTCACCGACACGGATACCCTCAAGCTGAACATACTCCAAGACACGTTGAATCTCCTCTACCCGTTCCAAGAAGATATTGACACGCTTTTCGTCGGTATTGATGTCAATGCCGTGCGGCAACTTACTTTCGAGATGCTTCACCGCGCCCGCAATCAGCAACGACATACCCATGCCACATTCATATGACAGACACACCACATCCTTGCGAAAACCCTCGATGCGGACACACACCGACATCGGCGGAATAAACCGATTCGGGCTATACGACACCTCAAACGACTTGTCGTCGACACATTTCAACTCCGGGCGAACAACATAATGCTTCGCCACATAATTTGCAATCTCCTCAAAAGATACTTTAACATTCATATTATCAACATTTTACAAGTTATAAAATCCATCGAAAGCCCGCCCGAGGCGAATTTACACTCCCATTAGTAATTCTTTATGCAAAAACAATGCCAAATGTAACCAATCGAAAGAATATTATACAAAAAAAACGAGGGGAGCGCTCCCCTCGTTTTATAACCGGTGCACGTTTCTACATCGTGCGGGCGAATTGCTCGATGCTGAAGGTGCCGTCGAGGTCTTGTATGTCGACTTTGCCCGACAGGATGCCGAAGAAGAAGGCGCGGATGCGCTCGGTCGACAGCACTGCCGGACTGCCGTCGGCGTCGGTGCCAAGGTCGTAGGTCTTGAGCAACTGCGGTCCGAGGGCTGCCGCTGTCAGCAGGAAGTGGTTCTGAAATTTGTCGGTGTCGATGAGGTCGGCTGCGAGCACTTTGCCCACTACGCTATAGCTGTGCAAGGTGCGTTGCTGTCCGCCGTCGGTAAGGGTGGTGCGCAGGTCGTCGCTCTCGAGGTTTATCTCGATTTTTCCACTCTCGGCGGCTTGCGGCTGATGGCGATAGAGCGAGCCGAGGTCGGCGAGAGCCAGCGAGTAGAGGTGGGTGCCGGCGGCGTAGTTGACGCTTTCGACGCTGAACACGGAGGGCAGCAGCAGGTGGATGTTGCCGGCGATTTCGACAAAGGGGGAGATGAATGTGCCGACGACGCAATTGCGGATGGTGAGCGACTGTGTGGCGAACACGCCGCCTACTACGACGCAGTTTTCGAGCACTACTTCGTCGCCGTAGATGCTTCCGGCTACGAAGGCGTTGTTGAGGTCGATGCTTTTACTGTTGATGTCGGAGCAGAAGGTGGTTTGGCAGCCTGCCGCGCGCGACACTATCGACGTTGCCGACCCTACGGCTTTGCGGAACGTAACGTCGCCTGTGACGTTGGAGTTGACGTAGAGTTCTTGCTGGGTAAAGACGGCGCCTGTCACTTCCAAGGGGGCGGCTTCGATGCTCAGTCGGGCGGCGTAGAGCGGTCCCTCGACGACGGTTTCGCCGGCGACGGTGACGGTGCGTGTCAGCTCGGATATCTTGTTGGGCAAGATGCCGCCTTTTACGATGTTGTTGTCCAACCGAAGGTTGCTATCGGTGATATGTATTTCTTTGAGTTTGCTCATAGTGGTTTGTAGGTTAGTAGTTTAACAATTTGTTAATCATTTGGCGAACGCGTTCGGAGTGGGAATCGCTCTCGCTGATGTTTTCGGCGATTTCGTTCTGCACGTAGGAGCGCAGCTGGCGGTCTTCGTCGGCTGTGGGGCGACTGAATTTTTCGCCGGCGAGGCGGTCGCCGAGGCGAGCGGCGAGTGTGCCGTCGCTGTCGTAGTTGCCGGGGATGTGGCATGTGCGCTCGTGTCGGTTGCCTTCCGACTCGGTCTCGAAGATGCACACGGGCAGCAGATAGGCGTCGTTGCCGTTGCCTTCGGTAACGGCTTTTTGCATAGTCAGTTCGGTGCGTGCTTTTGCCATCAGGAAGTCGGTTGCGCGGCTCATGGCTTGCAGTGCGTGATTCTTGACGGTTGCAGCGGCTATCTGCGACTGCAGCGTGGCGCTTTCGGCGTTGGCTGTCACGGCTGTCTGCACCATGTCGGTATGCAACATGCGGTCCGACTGGCGGTCGATTGTGTGTGCCACGCGAAATACGGGCTGGTCGAGCTGCTGTATGCGTGTTGCCAGTTCGTTGTTGAGGTCTTCGAATATCTTTTGGTAGCGCGCCGACGTGCGTGCATAGTTTTCTTGCATCACGCGTTGCTTTTCGCGAAGGGTATCGGCTTGCTGACGCAGGAGCAGCAACTTTGCGTTGATGGTTTGCTCGAGCATTGCTTTTTGGGTCGACAGGTCGGTGCGTACCGATTGGAAGAAGCCGTTGATGATTGTGTCGGAGACGCGGTTGGCGTTTTGCGCTATGTTGGCACACTGTGCGGCGTTCATTGCGCCGACGCTTGCCGTCAGTCCGTTGATTTGGCGATTACACTGTGCCACGGAGGCGTCGAACGGGTCGGTGTCGACCTGCACTTCGACGTAGACGGTTTCGTAGGCGGTACCGCTGTAGCTGACCGAGCCGCCCGACTCCGACGCCGGATAGCTCACCGAGCCGCTATAGTGAACGGCGATGGTCGTTGAAAAATTCCTTGAATAACTCATAATCGTACGGTTTTAGATTGAGTTATAGTCGGTGTCGGCATAGAGCTTGCGAATCATCTCTTTGACGCGGTCGGAGGCTGTCGACGAGTCGACGAGTCGGTTGAATTCGCCTGCGACGTTGGCGTCTTTCGGCGCGTCGTGCCAGCCGAGGTCGGCAACGGAGCGCACGCTGTTGACAATGCTGTCGGCGCAGACGTGCGACATCGCGGCTGCGGTGCGTATCTCCGTGCGTGTCAGCATGCTCGAGTCGGTTACGGTCTCGCTGATGATTACGGGCACGTAGCAGCTGCGGTCGTCGTTGCCTTCGGCGTTGGAGATGAGGATGTGGTTGGCGAGCACGCGTTGGTGTCCGATTTGCGACAAGAAGTCGGTCGAGTGCTCGAGTGCCACTTGTGCGTTATGCTTCATGTTCGACACCAGGATTTGCTGGCTGAGCGCCACGTCTTCGGTCTGCGAGGTGGTCATCCACGACGACAGGGCGTGCATGCGGTTGGTCGACGTTGCCATGTGGCGGTTGACGAGCGTAAACACGGGTTGGTCGAGCTGGCGTATGCGTTGCTCAAGCTCTTTGTTGATGCTGGTGAAGATGCGCAGATAGCGTGCGGCGATGCGCCCGTATTCGCGCTCCATATTGTTTTTGATGCCGAAAAGCATACGTTTTTGCTGACCGAGTTTGATGAGCAGGGCTTCGACGCGCGCTTGCTTCGACGCTATCTTTTGCGATATCTGCGAACGCATCATCGTCAGGAAGCCGCGGTTGACGTTGGCGCACACCTTGTTGGCGCCCGCATTCTCGGCGGCGATGACTGCCGACTGCATGGTCACAACCGCTGCCGTCGTGCCGCTTACGTGGCGCGACACGCTCGACAATTCGTTTGCCATCGGATGGGTGTCGACCGGACATGTTATATGTGTTGACATAATCTGTAATCGTTTTGGTTAGCAAATGTTACTTCAACTTGGCACCACATTCTTCGCAGAAGTTCGAATCGGCATCGACGGGAGCGCCACACTGCGAGCAGAATGCCACGTCTTCGTCGTCTTCATATTCTTCATCCTCTTCGTCGAGTTCCTCTTCGTCGTATTCTTCGTCAAGCTCCTCGTCGTCGAGTTCTTCTTCGTCGAGCTCTTCCTCTTCGAGTTCTTCTTCAACTTCGTCGAGTTCTTCCTCTTCGAGTTCTTCTTCAACTTCGTCGGGGGCTTCTGCAGGCTCTTCGTCGGGGGCTTCTGCAGCCGGAGTTTCTGCGTCGACGGGCTCTTCTTCGAGCGCTGTTGCCTCGAGGGCGATGCGGCTCACTTCGTCGAGCGAATTAACGGCTATCGACGGCAGGTTGAGCGACAGATGCTCGTAGGTGACGCCTTCTACGCTCGGCTCGGGAAGCAATACCGACTCCTTGGCGAGCAACGGGTTGGTCGTTGCCAACGGACGGCGACGCTCGTCGAGGTCTTGCACTTCGTTGGCGGCAACTGCCATCGAGTTGGAGTAGCCGTCTTGCAGACGGGCGTCGAAAAACTCGACGTGACCGAACTTCTCCGCCTTGAGGGCAATGTCTTCTTGCAGGCGGTCCATATAGTCGGAAAATTCTTCTTGCGCCTTGCGATATTCTTGTGCTTGAAGCTCGAAAGCGGCAATCGTTTCGGCTGAGTTGTCGCCTTTTTCGACGACGGTAGAGTCGAGCGTTGCGCCGGCTTGACCCATGCTTTCGAGGGTCTTGTCGAGCTGCACGAGGGTGTTATAGGCTTCAACGTATTCGCTGAGCGTCTGTTGCATGTTGTTGATGATGTCGGCACTTTCGGCATGGTTGGAGCGATAGAACGCGTCGACATCTTGATGCCACTTGTTGAGATAGCTCAACTTCTGGTCGTGGATTTGTCCGTACACCTTGATACGCTCCACGCGGTTTTCTTGCATCAGGCGTTCTACCATCGGCGCCACGATTTCTTCGTAGATTTGGTGTACGCCGAAGGGCACGGGCGCATGGCTGTTGTCTTCGGCTGTCCATTCGTCGGCGAAGAGGTTATAGCGCACGCGCGAGCTTTCGCGCAGGCGGAACGGCTCGTAGCCTTGTATCGAGTCTTCGTAGTTGAATCGTTCGTTGCGGATGCGGCGGATTTCGTCAGCCTCAAGCAGCGGCGAATAATGGTTGTACGGCGCTTTGAGTATCTTGTAGAGCACCTCGTTGGAGCTGCCGACAACCTTGTCGGTCGACGCCAGTTTCATCGCCGAGATGGTCTGTACGCTCATCGCCATGGTGTGCATCAGGTGTTTGAGCACGTCTTCAAACTGCTCGGTGTCGCTCGAGAGCGAATCTTTCAGCTTGTTGATTTGGCAGAAGTCGTTGATGGCGCCGTCGTAGCGATGTCCGTCGAACACGTTGATGACGGGATGGCCGCCGGCGTCGGATGTCGTAAATTCTTTCAAAAAGCGCAGATAGTCGGAACTGTCGGTGACCAACGGAAGGTCGACCGACTTCACCTCGGTGTCGTTCATGCAGTACGAGATGGTGCGAATCGCGCGGTCGAGCTGACCGACGTAGTCGCTCTGCGTGATTTCTTGAATCGAGAGCGAATAGTCGTTGGTGTCGATTGGCTCGGCGTCGTCCGAACTCTCGACGATTGGCGCATCTTTGGTGAGTTGCTCCATATTGCTCATCGTGCGCACGAGCAGGTCGTTCTGACGCGACATCTGAACGCTCACGCGCGAATACGGCACGCTGTCGGTATAGTCGACTACGAAGCACTTGTCTTCGTACGCCATCTGTTGCGCCACGGGGACATATGCCACGCCCATTTTCGTCACCTTATAGTCGCGGAAAATGTTGTTGAATGCTTCGTGCTGACGCGCTATTTCTTCGTCGATGGCTTCGAGTTGACGCGTATACTCTTTCTTACGCGTGAAATACATAAAGAACAGAATAACCGTGAGAAACCACTTCCAGATGTCGCTCATCTTGAGTTCTACGGCTGCGCGGTCTTCCTCGAGTTGTCGGATGCGTTCTTCGATAGCCTCTTCCTGCCTCACTATCCGCTCGGCAGCCTGCTCGTAGTAGTTAAACAGCAATCGAGCTTGGTCTTGATAGATGTTGCTCGATTCTTTAAAAATCTTTCCGGTTTT
Organism: Candidatus Limisoma sp.; assembly: GCA_051872155.1. Lineage (GTDB taxonomy): Bacteria > Bacteroidota > Bacteroidia > Bacteroidales > Muribaculaceae > Limisoma. The sequence continues at coordinate 17,900 of JBJEDO010000136.1, read as the reverse complement.
AGACATAATTACATGGAGTTATGGAGGTTTGTAAACAATTTTTTTAGTACTTCTTGCGGCGGTTGAGCGTGCGAACAATGCCGTCGATTTCGCGCGTAATGGCGTCGGCATTTGCCCGGGTGTCGCGCAGAAGCGACGCAATGTCGTCGAGCGAATCGTGCAAGCGCTCGTCGAGGGCTATCGCCTCAGGATTGTCCGACGGCGTGACGTAGCGCATCTCCTCGACAAGGTCGCTCAAGCGCTGCATCGTGGCTGCGTCGAGGTCGGTCGTCGCCGCCATGTTGTCGATTTGCTCGAAATGGCGGCGCAGCGTGGCTTTTGCCTCGGTTTTCGCCGTCTCGTCGATGTAGACTTTCTCAACGTGCTCGCCCGACAGAAGCGTGGCGAAACGTCCTACGAGCAGTAGCATGAAGGCTATCAGTTGCCCGAAGAGTTGCACCTTGAAGCTCAGGTCGGCGGCGATGCCGACAATGAGCACTGCAAGCGCCAGCACGGCGTAAATCTTGATTACCGTATAGTGGATGCCCATCATGCCGACTTCCTTCTTCGCACCGCTGCGCATATTGACCATCGGGAAGAAGAAAAGTTCGCAGACTTGGAAAAACACCATACACGACACAATAATATCCAACACGCGGATGTCGTTCGGCAGCGCCGCACCGAACACTGTGAAGCCGCCGATAATCATACCGAAGCCGATGAGCACGGCAAGGGTTATATATACATTTTTTGCGTTCATATTATCACATTTTTTGACCACATTTAGGACAGAATTTCGACGTCAAGGGCACGTCGGCGCCACATCGCGGACACGCATTGCCTGACCCGCCTGCCACTACGCGCGAGCCGCACTGCGGGCAGAATTGCGTTCCCGGAGCGATTGCCGCGCCGCACGACGGACATTGCACGCCGGCTGCCGCCTGTAGCGGTGTGCCGCACGACACACAGCGTCGCGCCGTCGGCGGATTGTCGCTGCCACAGCGCGGGCACGGATGATATTCGCTGCCGCAATGCGGGCAGAAGCGCTCCGTCGACAGGTGCTTCTTCGAGCAATTGGCGCAATAGACTTCCTTGACTTGCTGTTGCGGCTGCATACCGCCCTGCATGCCTTGCATACCACCCGGCATACCTTGCATACCGCCTTGGTTGCCGCCGAACGTCGGCTGATTGTTGTGCGTCTGCATCATACCTGCGCCTACGCCGCCCATTGTGCCGCCCATCATGTTCATCGCCATAATGCCGGCAAGCAGTCCGTTGCCGCCTTGACCGTTGCCGATTTGGTCGACTGCGTTGTTCATCGTGCCGAACATTTGCTCCTGTTGCCATGAGTGTCCGGTGATGCTCATAGACGCTTGCGACGCCATCGCTTCCGAAATCTTGCGACCTTCCGCCGTCGACGTGTCGATAGCTATGTTGTTGACGTAGAATTTGGTAAGCGTAAGCCCGTATTCCTGCCAGAACGACGTGATGTTCGCCTTGATGTAGTCCGACAGGTTCGACAGATGTCCCGACACGAGCTTATAGCCGATGCGTTGCTGCGTCATAAACTGGATGATTGCCGACTTCGTCTTCGAGCTAAACTCGCCGTACGCCTGCGAAAGCATATCGCGCTCGGTGAATACGTCCTTCGTGCCGACCATCTTGATGAGAAATTTCTCCGAATCGCTAACCTGCAAGCCGTACTGTCCGTCGGCGCAGAGCGGCAACAGCGTCTGATAGTCGGGGTCGTGCACCGGTATGTTTTCTATCAGCCAGCCCAGGTTGGCGGGATAAAGCTTGTTGATAATCCACACCTCGGCGGTAAACGGATTCTTGCCGCCGAACGGTATGCCGAACAATTCGCGCAACAGCGGTATGTTTTCGGTGCTGAGCGTATGCTTGCCCGCACCGAATTTCGCCATCAGCTGTCCTTTGCTGACGAGCAACGCTTCTTGCGACTCGTAGACAATCAGTTGTGTATACGTACTGAGATTGGTTTCCGGATAACGGTACGCAAAGACGAAACTATCGCCCTTTGGTTTCCAACTCGCGCAATCTATTAGAGCCATATTATGTAATAATACCCACGAAGCCCGTGTGGGGTGCTGTGTTAATAAACAATGGTTAAATACCGACAAGCGCAACGGCGGGCTTCGTTCGGTGCACTTCGACTCTAATGCCGGACCACCGACGCCGTCAAGCTCTTTGGCTTAGTGTCAACATCTTCCCTCGGGTGCGGATACTATGCGACGTGTAAAAATATGTATTTTATACGAAGTTCGCAATAATATAGAGTTAAAAAACAAAAAACGAGCCGGTTCGAACCGACTCGTATGTTTTATATTATTTGAGGATGTGTCAAAACGCACATTCAACCCGAGAGCAATGCCGATAGCAACGCCGCAGATTGGCGATTATGACACACCGACTCTTCTACAAGGTGCGTCAGAATGGTCAAGATGCAAGGCGCTGAGGATGAGGGCGAAGGGAGTGTACTTGAAGTACATGACCGAGCCCGAAGCCGATAGCAACGCCGCAGATTGGCGATTATGACACACCGACTCTTCTCTAAGGTGCGTCAGAATGGTCAAGATGCAAGGCGCTGAGGATGAGGGCGAAGGGAGT
>JBJEDO010000136.1:0-15196 GCA_051872155.1 Candidatus Limisoma sp. | reverse complement strand
ACCGAGCCCGAAGCCGATAGCAACGCCGCAGATTGGCGATTATGACACACCGACTTACTGCTTTCCTGAAGTAGCCACTTCGCGGTTAATCTTCTTAACCAAGCCTTGGAGCACTGTGCCGGGACCGAGTTCTACGAATTCGTCAGCGCCGTCGGCAATCATTGCTTGCACGATTTGTGTCCACTTAACCGGTGCGGTAAGTTGCGCGATGAGGTTCTCCTTGATTTCGTTAGAATCGGTGTGCGGAAGCGCGTCAACATCTTGATATACAGGGCATACCGGAGTTGAGAATTGCGCTTTGTTGATAGCTTCGGCGAGCTCTTCGTGAGCCGGTTGCATCAACGGAGAGTGGAACGCGCCACCAACCTTCAAAGGCACTGCGCGACGTGCACCTGCTGCCGTTGCCTTCTCGCATGCGGCTGCCACGCCTTCGTTTGTTCCCGAAATAACCACCTGACCCGGGCAGTTATAGTTTGCCGGAGCAACGATGTCGTCAACTTCGGCACATACGGCTTCAACTTGCTCGTTTGTCAGACCGAGAACGGCTGCCATAGTCGACGGCTTAGCCTCACACGCCTTTTGCATTGCCATTGCACGGGTTGCCACAAGACGGAGTCCGTCTTCGAACGAAAGTGCGCCGGCTGCCACGAGCGCCGAAAATTCGCCCAAAGAGTGTCCGGCTACCATATCCGGCTTAAACTCGTCGCCCATAGTCTTGGCGAGAATTACTGAATGAAGGAAAATTGCCGGCTGTGTTACCTTTGTTTGACGAAGGTCTTCTTCTGTACCGTTAAACATCAAGTCGGTAATGCGGAAACCTAAAATCTCGTTTGCTTTCTCAAACAATTCTTTCGCAACTGCGTTCGTCTCGTACAAGTCCTTGCCCATACCAACGAACTGCGCTCCCTGACCGGGAAATACAAATGCTTTCATTCGTTTATTTTTTAGTTACTTACATTTCAGGCTGCAAATTTACGAAATTTTTCCATAATTGACAAATCATAATCATTTACGATTGATTATCAATAGATTATACCGATGGCTCGTAATATTTCTCTAACCTCTAACCACTAACCCATAACCACCGCCGCAGGCGGTTTATCGCGCCTTGGTGCGACCTATCAGCCGACACCATTTTCGCACCCCTCTCACCTCTAACACATAACCACCGCCGCAGGCGGTTTGCAGCGCCAAGATGCTAGCTCGAAGAGCTTGCTGCACTCGGGTAACCCCACCTTGCCGCCTGCGGCTAGGTGGGGAGCTGCCTGATAATCAACACAATGAGCTAAATTGTATAGATTTTGCTCATTGCGTAAATGCTAAGTTGGAGACTTTGCAAGCGAATACCACCGTCTACCCGGTCGCAGCAAACCGCGACCATACCCTGCTGATTCTCAGAGCGAAGCCACCCCCGACCTCGAGCCTCGGAGAGGGTCGGTCGTGGTCTCAGATTTGCACGCCACAGCATTGCTGATTCTCACAGTCACTATCACAACCGAGCATCTCCGAAGCTCGTATCTATTCTGTTGATTTTCACCAGGTTGAACCTCTCCGAGGTTAAACCTGGCGTTACCCACGATTGCTGTACCTCCGGCACAGCCACCTCTGCCGTATCTTCGACACGGCAGAGGTAACATAGTCACCCCTCCGCCTAATCGGTCGCAGCAAGCCGCGACCCTACCCTGCTGATACTCAAGCATATAGACGCGTTTGCGTTCCCACCATCCGTAGGGTCGCGCCTCGGTGCGACCGAGCAGGCGGTGCATTTGTTTCGCACCCATGATAGGTCGCAGCAAGCCGCGACCCTACCCTGCTGATTGTCAAGCATATACATAAGCGTTGCTCCCATCCGGCAATTACACGCAGCGTTAGCTGCCGATTAACCTTATAACCTCTTAACCGCGCTTTAGCGCCGCTTAACCGCTGCGAAGCAGCCTCTCTTCAACCATCGAGGCTGCCCGACAGAATCAGACAGCCTCAATAGTTCTATTTAATTTTTCGTTATGCTTATTCAATCACACAACGAACATATAGAGCATCCGATGCAAAGATTGATGCTGTGTTCCAAATTCTATCTGTACTCCAAGCACTTTTATTTACTTGATTTAAGTAAGTACCAATAACATTACCGCCGCTCATCTCATCAAAGCCCAAAGTAGTGTAATTAATATCCCAACCTAAGGTACCATTTTGAATTGTCTCACCATCGTCATCAACCTTAGGATCTTCTACACGCTCTCTGTACCAATAAACAGCGCCGTTTTGGCGATAGATATCGTAATAAAGTGGCAAAACTTCTGCAGTAGCCGTCGGCATCTCAATAGCACGTTGAGCATATTTCAAATGCGCTGCCCATGTATACCACGGAACATCATATGCTGTGGTAGCCGTATAAGAAGTTAAACGATTATTATGGTCGAATGCAATACGACGTCCAAAACCGGTAGCTCCAATCGGGAAGAACAATTGCTTGGCTGTAACGGGGTCGAATACAAAGCAACCACGCATACCTTTAACATCGCCCGGATTGACATATTGGAATGCGTTCGTAATGTCGAGCTGAGTGTCAGTGCACTCGTCGCCATAAAGCACTCCATAATCACGAGTCAGCGAACTCAATGTCTGCCACTGAGCCTCTGTAGCTACTTTCATCGTCGGGAAGTGCGCATCTGCTTTAGTTCTTACCCACGGAATACCAGCCCATGTCTTCTTTGTGCCGTCATACATCAAGAACTCCTTCTGGTCTGCAACATCTCCTACAACAAACTCATACTTATCGACAGTCAAAGGCGCCTCCGACTTAAATTGGCTCAAATAGTTCTTACGCACAGTAGATTCATGCGGTGCATCAGTAATTGAAGGCCAATCAGAATCTGAATTATATTTATATTTTGCGCAGAATGCATAATCGTCAGGTGTTGAACCTCCAGGTTGATAAAATCCGTAACCCGGCTCGAGATTGTTCGATGCCAAGATTGCATCTTCTTCGTTACCAAACTTAAACATCGAACCTTCTTGGGTTGGCGTTGTAGCCTCAACGTCTTTTGCAAGCTGATTACCCGTACACCACTTGAACGACTGACCGTTGAATTGCGTCGGTGCATATCCCTGACGGCAGAAGATATAGTGGATACAGTTGTTATTGTGATAACGAACTTCGATTATCGCATATCGACTTTCGGTGCTTGCAATAGTACCGTTTGGCTTATACCAGAATTGGATATCTGTACCTTCATCACCTGTTACCGTGCTGCCCCAATTATCTGAACCATTAGGCGATATGAGCGCCCAACTGCTGTCACTACCTATCACTTTCGCCGACCACGGTCCAAGATAGGATTGAATAACGGTAAAGTTAGTGGCATCACCATCGCGGCGCGAAAGTTGCACGTGGAAAGGCGCTTCCGAACTTGACGAACGCCAAATACCTGACGGGTTCTCAAGGCGGTTTACTTGTACAATATCCACATCTTTAGTGTATCTTTCAACGCCATTAACTAACACCTTAACACGAATTTTTCCATAGCGTTGATGGTCAAAGAAGATGTTATATCCACCAATCGATGATGGGTCAGTAGGCCTATCTTCACGCTGGAACATAATTTTTTGTGTCCACACCGGGATATCTATTTCGCGGATTTCGCCGTTTTGAGTACCGCCGCCATAGGTCTTCTCTCCTACGAACGTATCATTAGTTGCCGGATCTTCAAGCGTAAAGAAGCCCCACTTGTTGTCACCATATTTTGCACCCGTTTCGCCAAGATAGGCATAAGGATGGCCTTCATAATACCAGTGGCTAAAGAGTGTACTTACCTCGACAGACACAACATCAGATGGTTCGGCTGCGATTTTTATTTTCAGATTCGACTTCAATTCTGCTCCATACGAAAGCATAAGTGCGTCGGGGATGTCGGCGTATTCGATGTGCCAGTCGGGGTTGTCGGCATCTTTGTTGAAGCCGAGTGTGATTTTGTAGTGTTTGCTTCGCTTGGCGTTAAAGTCGTCGGTCGTGTTTTGTCCAAGCATGAAGCGATATGTTATAGGTCCTTGATTCGGGTTACGGTCGTTCGAGTCAACGTAGTAGCCCTTAACCTCGATATAAGTACCTAATTTATTGTCATATTTTTCGAAATTACTTTGTTCCCAACCGGTTGCGGGCGTGTGATGGCGTTCGCCGAAGCCTTGGTTGTTCTCAAAGAAATACATATAGTTGCTTGTTCCGTCGTTTTGCGCGTGCGACGAGCCGAAAGTCACCTTGTCTGCCTCGTCTTTGCAGATATAGTTCCACGTAGAGTGGTCGTCGGAGCCGTTAGAGTAGTCAATCAACTCGCCGTCTTGGAGTTGGTCGGCAGACGTCGGCGTGTTGCAACGTCCGAGGTAGCACTTCTTGGGTATATCCTTGATTTGCACCGACTTGATATAGATTTTGATACCGGAGTTCAAGCCTGATGCGTCGTACGACACCGACACTTTCGAGGCAAGACGCTTGGTCCACGCCGAAATGCTCTGCTTCGGCTTATTGAACGTAATAAGTTCGCCGTCGGGAGCATCATGATGCGTGCCGTCGCGGTCTACGTAGTAGTCGTTTTCGCTGTCGGCAACATTAATTGCGCGATCCGCGCTCGAGCATGAGCCGAACGAGATAGCGTTGCTTGCATAGTCGGTTGTGCTCCACGTTAAGTTCTGATTACGCAAATCGGCAAGCGTATTGATATTGTTGAATTGCACTGCGCCGCCTTCGAGGACTACGTATACGCGATAACGTCCAAAGGGCACTTGAATTTTGCCATGCTCTATTTCTCCATATTTATACGTATCCTCGGCATATCCCGACTCGGTAACGCTTTTGTTTTGTTTATTAGTAATGTCGTCCGAAGTAAGTTGAAACTTACGAACGACATTGCCGTCCGAATCGAAGAAGAACACCAACGGCGTATAGAAATGTGCATCCATAGCCGTGCCACTCGAGCGTGTTTCGCTGGTCTGAGTAGGTTGATAGGCGACTTGCAACGACACGTCGCACATGCCCTCGCCTATCTCTTCCGTGCCCGGCACGTAGAAGTCGTCCTGACACGAATAGAGTGTCATCGACATTATTATACTGAGTAGAATATATTTTATACCTTTTTTCATCATCTTTCAAATAATATTCTTAATCAGAATTCACTAAAATCCAAAGCCCGGGTTAAGTTCCACCGAGCCAAATGCAACAACACTAATTGAGAACGCAACGTCGTCGACGGTTTCGCCAATTGAGATGTTGCAAACCACGTGTGAATTTCGCGGCAGTTGTGCGAGATTCGGAAAATATTGCGTACTCGAAATCTCTTCGCCGTTGTTATATTTAAAGGTTATGCTATAGTTACGCAAGTCGCTGTCGTCGGTATATTTACCTTCGGTGAGGTAGAACGACGTGTCGGTATAGCTTCCGCCGGGAGTGAGTTCAATCGGCGTGCCCGAACCGAACTCGTGCGTAAACGTATAGTATTCGTTGTTGGCGATGCTCGGCACGACGTATTCTATCATATTGCCGTCGAGTCCCAGCTCTACATCGTCGCCTGTCGACGTGCGCGGCCACAAATACTCTCTGCGAGCTATCTTGTTGATGCTTATCGACTTGATTGTTTGCGACAACACAGCACTGTTGTTCGCTACCGTAAACGTAAACTTTGTGGCAGCGGGGATTATCTCCATTTCGCCTTCAAGGTCGGAATTGACAGGCACGTCAAAGCGTTTGCTGAAGCACATCACCAACGGTGTGGGCAAAGTTTGCGTATCCGACGAAGTGCTGATTTCGATGGCTGCGAATTCGTCCATCGGGAACTGTTGTCCCGGCAAGATTGTATCGAAATCGTAGTTCACCACCTTCGCACCACCGCTGTAGCGGGTGTCTTCGTTGGCTATAGCGAATACGCGCTTTTGCTCGCCGCTTACAACCTTAAATTTCTTCTCGAAAGCGTCGATTTCGATAGGATTAAAGTCGTAGAGGCGGTTGTGTTCAACCGTTCCGTCGGGTCGTACGATAATGAAACGCAGCGTCTTAATTAGCTCCCCGTCAACCTTATCTTCGTAGGCGCGTGTGGGCGATTTTTTCGCCGGGTCGATATTTTGCATATTGTTGGGTGCCACTACGTTGAGCTCCAAATACACATCGTTGGGCTCTATAGTAGGTTGGTCGCTGTTGTCGCTACAGCCGAACAGGCTGCCGGCGATTAGCGATAAGGCAACTAATCGTATTTGCGTTTTAATCATAATTCTGCGTCATTAATTCGTACAACCCAATCGTTTACGATTATATATACATTAACCCAACGGTTATTCGAATCGAGGAAGAAAACAATCGACCATTCACTCATGCGATCCAAGAAGTTTTGGTTCGGGTCGGTTGAGTAAATCGAGTTGTCTTTCCAACGCGGGTCAACGAGCGAGTTCAGTTTTGTAATATCATCATAGAGAGCACTCTTGAGCAGCAAGAGATACTTAACAAGAGGAATATTGATAACTTCGCGGTCTTTCTCCACGCTGCGAACAACGAGGCGAGCCGTCGGGTTCAAGCCTTGGTTGATGCCGTCGCTTGCCATCAGGCGACCTGTCGAAAGTTCGTAGTAGGCTGCAGTTACGGGTCCGTCGTCGATGTCGAGCGATTCGTCGCGCCACGATGCATCGTCGATCACCGTCTGACCTTGCGTCCACGGGCGGTAGGTTACCGTGCCTTGCGGTACGATTGCGTTATCGTTATCCATATAAGTGTTGTCGTCGGTGATGTAGCATTGGAAATCTTCGTCGCTAATCACTTCGCCATTGATTTGCTGGAGCACAACGCGGATGTTGTTCGTGTCCTTTACCAACGGAACGTACACTTTTTGCAATTCATAGTCTTCAACCTCGACGTTTACCTTACCGAAATAGAGCGAGTGCAGCGATTTGCTTTGCACCATCGCTTCGGTGTGCATTTGAGCGCCAAGCTCGTCGAGCATTGAGGTCGAGCGTCTCTCAAACGGCATCAAGTCGAACGACTTGTCGGCATCGGCTACACCGCCGTAAACCACAAACGTATACTTCGCCTTATTATGAAGGTCGAGGTGTATTTTGTAGTTTTCGTCGCGAAGTGCTTCGCCCGTTTCTTCGCGCTTGTCTACGAAATTGCCGGCTTCGTCAAACACCAAAAGCGTCACGCAGTCCACCTTGTTGGTGAACGAGTTGGCTGCTTCCATGTTGTAGTCGTAGCGGAAATATACGTCGACACCGCAAGAATTGGCTACGCCGTCGTCGATTACGCTGTTGCACGAGAAACACCCGAGGGTTGCCGTCAAGGCGACGACCGCCTTGACAGCAAACTTAGGTGAATATAGACTTTTCAGTCTCATTGAAAATGATTTTTTATTAGAATTCGATATTGTTGAGGCGAACTACCCACTTAGCAACTTTGACAACAACTTTGAAGTAGTAGTCGTTAGTTTCGTCGGGGTCGTTAGGATCTACCGGATCCGGGTCGGGATCGGTTGTGTTTGCCGGGTGACCATATTTCGAAATGTTTGTAACAGCAAGTTTGTATACGTTGTTACGAACGATGTCGAATTCCATGTGACCCATTACGCGGTTGTCGAAGTTGTCGTTGTGACGTACCCAGTAGTAGTACAGACATTCGTAGTTACCATCAACCGGAGTATAACCAAGGAAGCCACCGTTAGCCTTTGCTGCTGCATCGGGTTCTACACCGTCATCAAGACCTGCACATGCGCGGTTGTAACCTGCCAAAAGCGCAATCTTCTTTGCGTCGCCTGCCGGGTCAGCAATTGCTGCTTTCACGTCATCCCAAGTACCGTAGCATACGTTGTCGAAGATATAGATTGTTTTGCCTGCTGCCATAGATGCTGCAAGAGGTGTGCCGTCGTTTGCTGTAAGGCGTGCCTTGAACACGATACCGGTTGTGATACCGTTCTTTTGATTTGCATAGCTGGGAACAAGACCGTCACCGCTGCCACCCATTACCGGCGGAATGATGTTCTCTGTCAAATAACGCCATACTTTGTAGTCACCTTCGTAGTTGTCAGGTTTCTCAAGTGAGTTGAGGTTTGTCCAGTTGAGAGTCGACAAATCTGTCATCGGATAGAGCATAGCACCATAAGCGCCACCTGTGTAGTCCAATTTGTCAGCATAGTCGTAACCTACAACCCAGTTAGAAGCTCTTTCGCGACCGCCACGAACTGCGTCAGTCATTGTGCCGGTCATCGACACGCGTTTCCACATATAGAAGTCGTTGTTCATGTTTACCGGAGCGGCTGCTACGAGTTGGATGTTGAGTTGACCGTCAAGCGAAGGATAAATATTGTTTGCCTTTTCTGCTTTGTAGTCTACACGTGCCACTGTACGCTCTACGTTGAAGATACCAAGGTTAAGAGGGTTGGTCTTAACATTGTATTGAGCAAGCGTGCGTGCATCGGGCATTGTAAACTCGATAGCAGTATCATCGTCTGCATTTGTCATCCAGAACTTGCCTGCACATGCCGGTTGGCCGTCTTGTTCCAAAAGGTCTTCTGCAAGAGGAGCGCCCTTTACTGTCGAATAGAGTGCATCTGTGTTAAGGTTATCAACTGTTGTGTTGCATACGATGTACACGCGATAAGTTGCCTCAGGAACGAGGTCTTTTGAGTTGAACGATGCTACATAAGTGTCGGTTGTAGCCTTGTCGATTTGGTTTGCAATAACCTTCAAGCTTCCATCTGTCGAAGCCAAGAAGATTTGGCAAGTTGCGATAGCATTTTCTGCATCTGTACCAACTTCTACAGAGTCGGTCGATACATATTCACCATCTTCTGTTGTAGCGGAACGAGTATCAACTCCGTTTTGAACTTTGAAAGACAAATAGACTTGTTCGCCTTCAGCCTCTCCACCCTTTACGGTCACGTCATCATTGTTACAGCTTGCAAAGCCGCCAACAAGAATCGCGCCCAAAATTAAACTAAAAAACTTTTTCATATTAAAACGAAATTTAATGTTATTATGTATTATTTAATCAAATTATATTCCCTAAGTTCGTCGAGCGTAGCCTTTGCTTGGGGCACCGAACCCTTGACGCTTTCGAAGATTGCGGCTGCGCCGACATAGTCCTTGTTGAGGGCTTTATAGATGCCGCGTGCATACTCTGCTTCGGGGCTGTTGCCTGCCTTGGCGAGGTAGCGTTCCGCCGCTTTCATGTCGCCTTTGCTCATTGCCGTATTGGCTGCGTTGAGGTTGGCTGTAGCATCTTCCGGGAACATGCGTACCGCCACTTCAAACACTTCATTATAGTCGTCGCTGCCCGGCTCGTAGGTGCGTGCCGCCATAAACAACTCGTTGAGACTCAGCTTCTGCGGACGCTCTTTCATCACGCGTTTGATTTCTTCAACGTCGCTGTAGTTGCGGATGGTGTAGTCGATTTTGTAATCGCTGTGACGCAATGCCGGATAGCAGTTGTGTAACAAGAATTTATATTCGTCGGGATAAGTAATCTTCAAATAGTATTCCTTATTATCGGGCTCGCGTTTGCTGTCGATAATGTCGAGAATCTGTTGACGATGCTCGAGGCTCGATGCATCAACGTAACGGCGCAAGCCTTCCCAATCTTCAGGTTCATACGATGTCTTGATGAAGCCTTCCGGGAAGTTGTAAAGCTCACTGACGTAGTCGCACAACGCTTTCGTACGTCCCTTTGCCAAGCGCGTATTGTTCGAATACGGGCTCTCGGGCGATGCGTAACCCTTAATAGAGATTGCCTTAACGGTTATGTCGCTGTCGTTCTTGACTGAGTCGATTGTTGCCAAGATTTTGCCGATTTCGCGTTGGTTTTGACGATACGACGGGCGGATGTCGGTGGTCGACACCACGAAGTCGATAAACGCCTGACCCTTCAACTCGCGGTTCTTCGTCGGCTCTGCAACCGGCGTAACGAACGCAAACTTAGGTGCGTAGGTATATTCGCGGTAGCCGCCGAGGTCGCCGAGTTGGTCTTTCTCTATGTTGCTGCAGCAGCCATAGTCGCGGCGCTCCACAACGAGCTTCGAACCGTTCATCCACGGCTGATAGTCAACGCGTTCAGCATAAGTTACCGTCTCGGGCGCGTCCTTGCTCTGATAAGCCATTTCGCCGTCGCCGCCGAGCGCGGTCTCGTTGCGTTGATAGTAGATGTAACGCTTACGACCGTAGACTGTCACCGACGTAAGGTCGAGCGAATCGCGTCCGTTCACCAAGCGCGGCGTAATCACCACGGCACGGTTTTTCGGCACGTCGAGCTCCTTCAGGTCGAGCGTCATGTCGACGTTTAGCGTATTATATTCTTTCTCGATAGCAAGATTGCTCACTTTTACTCCATCGACCACAGCTTGGTCGGCTTTCGCTGTGCCGCAGATTGCCATCGCGGCTCCAATTATGAGGATATATCGTTTCATCGTCATTGTAGTTTAGAATAAATAAACAAATCCGATTTCTGCCTTCGTAGGACCGAAATAGTGGTGGTCCTTGTCCGACTCTATCTTGCTATCGCACGTCGTACATCTGTACTTGTCAAACTTCGTATACGCATAACCGATACCGAGTTCGAACTCCAGGTTGAAGTGCTTCGACAGCGCCACGGCATAGCCCGCGCCGACACCGGCTCCTACAAACCAGCCCTGGACGCGATTTTCGCCCAGCGGTGACAGATCCGTTCCCAAAAAATCAATGCTGTTGTCAAGTCCGCCTCCGACGTTATACTGACCGCCGTGCGCATGCACTCCCAAGAACCAGCCTTGGAAGCGGTCGCAGAACCAATAACGTGCCTCCGGCTGTACCATCCAATGCTTCCATTGGCGCTGATGTGAGAATTTCCAGCCATTGTAGTCACCCGACACGTCCAAAGTCCACTTTGGAGCTAAACCTACTTCGACGCCCGCGTTGATATTCATCAATGCGTCGTAGAGAAGGTTCGTCTTGATGGCTACTTCTTGGCACTTCATCTCAGTGCTAAATAGTAAGCCCATAATCAGGACTATACAGAATTTCAGTTTCATTCTTCCCATATAATGTTTTATTATTTATGTCTTGTCAAATTCCTTTTGTTGGGTCTATTTATCAGTGTGCGTACCCTTATATGTGCCGCTCTTCTTCATAAAGCTCTATCAATCTATCATATTCTGTCAATCAGAAAAGCGCTACAAAGAAAACGCAATTTAAATATTACAACAAATGTTTTAACTTAAATTCCTATTACACACCTGTTAAATGATGTTAATTCCTCCATTTAGAACACATTTTCACACAAAACGTACAATTTGGGATAAAGTGGAGAGGTAAGAGGTAAGAGTGGAGAGCGGAGAGTGGATGTGTGGATGCGTTGACGAGTGTGATGAGTTAATGAGTTAATGCGTGGATGTGTGGATGCGTGGATGCGTGAAGCAAACGTAGGGGCGCGCCTTGGTGCGACCGAGCAGCCGATAGTAATTTCTCTCTCCACTCTTACCCCTTACCTATTACCTAATATAAGCCCCATCAGCCCCAGCCCCATCCCTCTCCACTCTCCACTCTCCACTCTCCACTCTCCACTCTCCACTCTCCACTCTCCGCTCTCCGCTCTCCACTCTCCACTCTCCGCTCTCCGCTCTCCGCTCTCCACTCTCCACTCTCCACTCTCCACTCTTACCTCTCACCTTTTTCCCTCAAAAACTTGCAAACCACCCGACTTTATTGTAATTTCGCATAACCAAAACAAAAACTTTACACCTTATTATATATGGACATATTCGAAGCCGAAATCGACTGGCTACGCCGAGAAATTAACAAGCACAACCACAACTACTACGTGCTCAATTCGCCGACAATTTCCGACCGCGAATTCGACGAAATGCTCAAACGACTCGAGACCCTCGAAGCCGAGCACCGCGAGTTTTTCGACCCGCTGTCGCCTACTCAACGCGTCGGCAGCGACATCTCCGCCGGTTTCCGTCAGGTGGCGCACCGCACACCCATGCAGTCGCTCGGCAACACGTATTCCATCGAAGAAGTCGAAGAATTCGTCCGCCGCTGCCGCACAAGCCTCGCCGGCAACGACATCACCATCGTCGGCGAAATGAAATACGACGGCACCTCGATTTCGCTAACCTACGAAGCCGGACGGCTCGTCCGCGCCGTTACCCGCGGCGACGGCACGAAAGGCGACGACGTAACTACCAACGTCAAGACCATCCGCAGCATTCCACTCCAACTCGAGCCCGGTGATTGGCCCGACTCGTTCGAAGTGCGCGGCGAAATCCTCATGCCCTGGAAGTCGTTCGACGCTCTCAACCGCGAACGCGCCTACAACGAAGAGCCGCTCCTCGCCAACCCGCGAAACGCCGCCGCAGGCACGCTCAAGACGCTCAATCCCGCCGAAGTGGCGCGCCGTAACCTCGACGCTTACTTCTACTTCCTCGTCGGCGACAACCTACCCTTCGACAACCATTGGGACAGCCTCCAAGCTATGAAACGCTGGGGATTCAAAGTGTCTGACCACGCCAAAATCCTGCATACAATCGGCGAAGTAAAGGCTTTCATCGACTACTGGGACACCGAACGCAAGCACCTCGAAGTGGCTACCGACGGGTTGGTCTTCAAAATCAACAACTACGCCGACCAGCGCACCCTCGGCAGCACCGCAAAGTCGCCCCGCTGGGCTATCGCATACAAATTCCAAGCCGAGCGTGCGCTCACGAAGTTGCGCTTTGTCTCGTTCGAGACCGGTCGCATGGGCGTAATCACCCCCGTGGCTAACCTCGAGCCAGTGCTCCTCAGCGGTACCGTCGTCAAGCGCGCGTCGCTCCACAACGCCGACATCCTCCGACAACTCGACATCCACCAAGACGACTACCTATACGTCGAAAAAGGCGGCGAAATCATCCCCAAAATCGTCGGTGTCGACCTCGCTCAACGCCGCCCGGACAGTCGTCCCGTCGAATTCGTCACGCACTGCCCCGTCTGCGGCACTCAGCTCGTCCGCGCCGAAGGCGAAGCCGCCTGGGTTTGCCCTAACCGAAACGGTTGCCGCCCGCAGATTACCGGTCGCATCGAGCACTTCGTAAGCCGTAAAATGATGGACATCGACGGTATCGGCGAAGAAACCGCCGAGCAACTCTTCGCCGTCGGACTCGTCAAAAACATCGCCGACATCTACGACCTAACCGAAGACCGCCTCGAGATTGTCGGCCGCGTCGGCGAACTCACCTCGCGTCGCATCATGCGCGGCATCGAAGCATCCAAGCAAGTGCCCTTCGAACGCGTCGTCTTCGCACTCTCGATTCCTAACGTCGGCGAAACCGTCGCCAAGAAAATCGCTTACGCAATAGTCGACATCGACCGTCTCATGAACGCCGACGTCGAAACGCTTACCGCCATCGACGAAATCGGCAACGTCATCGCAGAAAGCGTCATCGCATACTTCAGCGACCCCGACAATCGCCAAATCGTCGAACGACTCCGCGCCGCCGGACTCCAAATGGCTATCAGCCCCGAAGCTCGCGCCGCTGTCTCCGACCGCCTCAAAGGAAAAAGCATCGTCATCAGCGGCGTATTCCAACACCATTCGCGCGACGAATATAAGAAACTCATCGAGCAAAACGGCGGCAAAAACGTGTCGTCTATCTCTCGCAAAACCGACTACGTCCTCGCCGGCGACAACATGGGTCCCGCAAAACTCCAAAAAGCTACCGACTTGGGCATCAAAATAATCAACGAAGAAGAATTCTTAAAACTCATCGAATGAACACCAATCAACGCAAATTTCCTATAGGTCGGGCACTTACAAGCCTGGCGCTGCTTCTCGTCGGCGGACTGCTGCTCACCGCACTGCTCATCGGGCTTGTCGCTAACCGAATCGACACGATTACCGCACTGCAACTCAGCATCGCCGCACAAGACGTGCTGACTTTCGCCATGCCCGCAGTCGTCGTTGCCCTTATCTACACCGCCAAACCGTGGCAATTCCTCGCCGTCGACAACCGTCCGCGTCTCGTCGACATCGCGCTGATGCTGGGCATCTACGTCGCATCGATTCCGCTCGTCAACTACCTCGTGTCACTCAACGAAGCAATCGCCCTCCCCGACTGCCTCAGCAGCCTCGAGCAAGCGCTCAAAAACGCCGAAGAAGAAGCCCGCCTCGTCACCGGCACGATGCTCGCGTCGCACGCCATGCCCGGATTCGCCGTTACTCTATTCACAATGTGCGTCTTGACCGGAATCGGCGAAGAAATTCTCTTCCGTGGCGCACTGCAAGGCATCCTCGGCGAACGAATCCGCTCGGCGCACGCCGTCGTGTGGATTTCCGCGCTGATTTTCAGTATGTTTCACATGCAATTCTACGGCATCATCCCGCGCACCGTCATCGGCGCCATGCTCGGCTACGCACTCATCTACAGCCGCTGCCTATGGGTACCCGTCATCGGCCACGCCGTCAACAACGCCGTCGCAGCACTCCTCCAAGCATACCAAATCGACGAAAAGACACTCATCCCCGGCACAGCAGCCGACTCCATCCCCATCCTTCCCCTGCTGAGCCTCGCCGCCTGCGTCGCACTCATCATCCTCTGGCGCCGCCGAGCACAGCTAATTCACTGATTTCCGGCAGTATATCCACCAAACATAGGGTCGCGCCTCGGTGCGACCCATCAGGCGTACAGCGACCAGGCAACCATCTAAATGGTTGATCATCAACAGAGTAGGGTCGCGCCTCGGTGCGACCGAATAGCCGTGCGGAATTAATCGGGTTAGCGCCAAGATGCTAGCTCGAAGAGCTTGCTGAATTCGGGTAACCCCATCTTGCCGCTTGCGGCTAGATGGGGAAGCCGCTGACAATCAACCCAATGAGCTAAATTGTATAGATTTTGCTCATTGGCAATGCTAAGTCGGAGACTTTGCAAGTCAAATCATCATCGTCTACACGGTCGCACCCTTCCGGCAATTCCACGCAGCGCAGCTGCCGATTAACCGCACCTAAAGTGCCGAATAACCACGCGTAAGCGCCGCATATCCGCGCCGCAGGCGCCCCTCTTACCTCTTGACTCTCAGCCCTTTACATTTTTTGAAGAAAAAATTTCGTCATTTATGTTGCATATATTGATTTTTCGTTATAACTTTGCATCGCAAAAAACAAAAGCACCCGCTTCAGTAGCTCAGTTGGTTAGAGCACATGACTGTTAATCATGGGGTCGTT
>JBJEDO010000135.1:31267-38972 GCA_051872155.1 Candidatus Limisoma sp. | reverse complement strand
TCGAATTACCCGCTCTACGCACGCCTTTAACCGAGTGCCGCAAGCTCTTCGAGCTAGCATCTTGGCGTTATCGAACTACTCGCTCCACGCACGCCTTTAACCGAGTGCCGCAAGCTCTTCGAGCTAGCATCTTGACGTTGTCATCGCGACCCTACGGATGATACGTATTCCATTGTATATCAATATTTTACGTTTCGCAACCCATATACGGTCGCACCGAGGCGCGACCCTACGGATTGTGTTTACGGGTTTCGCGCGTTAGCGGGAATTCGTAGATGAGTGAGAGGTTGACGTTGAGTTTGTTGTCGCGGATGCCGAAGCCGGGGATGTACCAGGGTCGAGAGTTGACGTTGTCTTTGACGGTGAACGGTATCTGATAGCGTACCGCCCAGCCGAGAGAGAAGTTTTTCACGATATTAACTTGCAGTCCTACAAGGAGTTCGCCCCAAAAGGCGTGCGATTTTTGGTCGAGGATGTCGAACGAGTGGCTGTCAGCCCAATAGCCGTCGCCGACGGTGATGCCGGTCACGTCGTAGCGGAATGCGCTCCAGCCGAAGCGTAAGCCGCCGTAGAGTTGGTAGCGCGCGTCCTTGTCTGCCATAAAGTTGTAGTTCATACCAACCTTGGCGAAAAACGCCGTCTTACCTTTATAAGTATAGTTTCCGTCGTCGGGCGTATCGTCAGCCATGCCGATTCCGAGTTCGGCGACCGGGAAATACTTGTTGTAGAGATTCAGGGCGCCCCAGACGCTTCCGCCGCCATAGTTTTTGCCGAAAGCGCGCATCAGCGGGTCCCAGACGTTTAAGCCGACCGCCACGTTCATCAATTTCGGGTGCTTGATTTTTCCGGCGAGTTTCGTCGTGTCGTTTTTTATGGAATCCTTGGCGAGCGAGTCCGCATAGTGCTGTTCCGCCTTGGCGCGGTCCTTAACCTGCTTGATTTCCTCCTTCGAGAGGATGCGTAGTTCCTGCTCCGGCTCGACCGGGTTGATTCGGCGTTGGGCGTACGCCTGCGGGACGAGCGCCGCCAGGGCAGCAACGAAAGCGACTATGGCGATTGCGCGTTTCATTCTTCGTCCTCCTCTTGCGTGCGGAAGTAGATGCGCACGTTTTCCTTGTTAGCGTTGTCGATGTGCATCGTCGAGAACGAGATAGAGTCGATGAGCACGTTCGTGGTCGAATAGTCGACGATGTCGAAGAGATACATCGCGCCACAGTCCTCCGAGTGGAAATAGGGTATCGGCTTGTAGGTCACCGAGATAGTGTCGGTGAGGCTGAAGGCGGCGAGGTCGAGCGCATCGTAGCGCACGACGAATCGCGAGAGCGTGTCGGCGACGTTGAGCGGCAAGTAGACCTGGTTGATAAGCCGTGCGTGGTCGACAATTGTGGTGTCGCCCTTCATGCCGATTCCGTAGACCGAGATAGAGTCGACTTGGATTTTCGAGCCCGACTGCGACGAATAGAATCCGGCGAGCGGGCTGCTCGAGCGGTTGCCCGAGCAGCCCTCGTCGTTGCTGCACGAGAGCGCGGCGCCGATGAGCGTGAGCAGAGCCGCAGCCGCAGCGATATGTCGAAAAAGTCGATTCATTTAAGCCAGTTCGTCTTTAATTTGGTAGTTGTTGCGGTCGGCGGAATTGCGCGAGATGAGTTCGCCGACGAAGCCCGTGAGGAAGAATTGCGAGCCGAGAATCATCATCGTTAGCGCGATGTAGAACCACGGCGTGTCGGTTACCAGTCGAGCCGGTTCGTGAGCCCAAAGTGCGCAGAGCTTGATGGCGCCGACAGCGATAGCCGCCGCAAAGCCCAGTAGGAACATAATCGTGCCGAGAAAGCCGAAGATGTGCATCGGTTTTTTGCCGAAAGTCGATACAAACCAGAGACTTAGCAGGTCGAGATAGCCGTTGACGAAGCGATTTAAGCCAAACTTCGTTTTGCCGTACTTGCGAGCCTGATGGTGGACCACCTTTTCGCCGATGCGCGCGAAACCTGCGTTTTTGGCGAGGTAAGGGATGTAGCGGTGCATTTCGCCGTAGACCTCGATGTTTTTGACCACGTCGCGGCGATAAGCCTTGAGGCCGCAGTTGAAGTCGTGGAGGTTAGGGATGCCGCTGACGCGTCGCGCCGTAGCGTTGAAAAGTTTGGTGGGAATCGTCTTCGAGAGCGGGTCGTAGCGCTTCTGCTTCCAGCCCGAGACGAGGTCGTAGCCGTCGTCGACAATCATGCTGTAGAGTTCCGGAATCTCGTCGGGGCTGTCTTGAAGGTCGGCGTCCATAGTGATAACGACGTCGCCCTGAGCGCGTTCGAAGCCGACGTTAAGGGCAGGCGACTTGCCGTAGTTGCGGCGGAAGCACACGCCCTTGACGTTCGGGTTCTTCTCGCGGAGGTCGAGAATCGTCTGCCACGAGTTGTCGGTAGAGCCGTCGTTGACAAAGATAATTTCGTAAGAGTAGGCATAAGCCTTCATCACACGGCTAATCCACGCTTCGAGTTCGGGGAGCGATTCAGCCTCGTTGTATAGCGGTACGATAACGGAAATGTCCATTGTTGTGTTGATTTTTTTCGTCGGCAAAATTAACTATATTTTTTGAAATATTCAAAATAATTGCATTGACCCGGCTCAGCGCGGCAGCCATTTGGCGAGTTCGTCGAGCGAGATGCCGCGGCGGTCGGCGTAGTCAGCGCGTTGGTCGTCGTCGATGTCGCCCACGACGAAGTAGCGAGCCTCCGGGTTGGCGATAATCAGCGCGGCAACACTCGCAGCAGGCATCATCGCGCCGTTTTCGGTGAGCGAAATGCCCGCAGAGGCGATACCGCCGAGCATCTTGTCGATGGCAAACACCGACGCTTGGTCGGGCAGCGAAGGATAGCCGGCGGCAGGGCGAATACCTTGATATTTACCCGAGAGAGCGGGTCGCGGGTCGGCGGATTCGTCAGGCGCAAAGCCCCAGACAGTGCGTCGCACCGCGAGGTGAACGTATTCGGCGGCGGCTTCGGCAAGACGGTCGGCAATCGACTGATAGAGAAGGAGTTTGTAGTCGTCGCGACCCTTGTAGCCGTCGATAATCGCTTGAACGTCGTTGCCGACAGTTACGGCGAAAGCGCCGAGGAAGTCGTCGGCGGGAGCCACGAAATCGGCAAGCGCCAGGCAGCATCCGTCGGCGTTTCGGTGCTGCTGACGGAGCGTGGGGATGACCAGCGGCGAGCCGTCGACGTCGACAATGATGTCGTCGGCGAGCGAATGAGCGCTGCGGATAGCCACAACGGCGTTCATCGAACTGTCAGCCTCGCGAATCAGGCGATTCAATGCCGCACGAGCATCTTTGAGCAAATTTTGCGCCTCCATGACCTTGTTCATGCGCTCCGGCTTTTGCGCGGCAATCCATTGCGCTTGGCAGTGCCCGCAGCCGCGAATTTCGGCGAGTTCGGCGAACGAAGCGTCGAGATTCCACGCCGGGAAAAACGCACGCCAGTTGATAAAGTCGACCACGTCGGAAATTTTTATGTCGATTTTCGTGATTCCGAGGCGGTTAGGCTTCGGCGCAGCGCCACAGGAGCAACGGTGGCGCAGACGGCGCGCCTCGTCGAGCGAAAGCGACGCCTCCGCATTATACTGCGAGCGGAGTCGGAGTTGGTCGGCGCGAATATCGTCGGCGGCAGCGTCGGCGTTGTCGATGATGCGACGCGCCACGGCAGGCATCATCGCCGCGTCGCGAATGTAAGCCACGAGGCCCTCGTAGCAGGGAGCGATTTTAACGGCAGTGTGGAGCGGCGAAGCAGTTGCGCCGCCGACGAGAATCGGCGTCGACATGCCGCGTTGTTGCGCCAGACGCGCCACGTTGCACATTTCGTCGAGCGAAGGCGTGATAAGACCGCTGAGACCGATGATGTCGGCACCGATTTCCGCCGCCTTGTCGAGAATTTGCTCTGCGGGGACCATAATGCCCATGTCGACCACCTCGAAACCGTTGCAGCGAAGCACCACGTCGACGATGTTTTTGCCGATGTCGTGTACGTCGCCCTTGACCGTCGCCATGAGGATTTTACCGGCGTTGCGACCGGCGTCGTCGGCTTGCTCCGCCTCGATGAGCGGTTGCAGCCACGCCACGGCGTCTTTCATCATGCGCGCACTCTTAACCACCTGAGGCAGAAACATTTTGCCTTCGCCGAAAAGCGTGCCCACCTCGTTCATGCCCGCCATGAGCGAGCGTTCGATTACCGCAATCGCCGAGCCGTGCAGCGCGAGCGCCTCCCGCAGTAGAGCGTCGAGGTCGTTGCAGCGACCTTTGACAAGCATTTCGGCAACGCGTTGGTCGACGGTAAGCGATTCCGTGCTTTCTGCATTGCTCGTATCCGCCTGGCGGTCAGCGCCTTTGAGGCTGTCGGCGAGTTCGATAAGTCGGTCGGTAGCATCCGCACGGCGGTCGAAGATGACGTCTTCGATAGCCGATTTAACGTCGTCGGGCACCTCGCTATAAGGCATCAGCGCCGCCGCGTTGACGATAGCCATGTCGAGTCCGGCGCGGATAGCGTGGTATAGGAAAACGGCGTGCATAGCCTCGCGGATGTAGTTGTTGCCGCGGAACGAGAACGAGAGATTGCTCACGCCGCCGCTGACCTTTGCGCCCGGCAGATTTTGCTTAATCCAGCGCGTGGCGTCGATAAAGTCGAGCGCATATCGGTTGTGACATTCGATTCCGGTAGCCACGGCAAGAATATTCGGGTCGAAAATGATGTCGACAGGGTTGAATCCGACCGAATCGACGAGAATTCGGTAAGCGCGGCTGCAAATCGCGATGCGACGCTCGAGCGTGTCGGCTTGCCCCTCTTCGTCGAACGCCATAACGACCACGGCGGCGCCCATCGACTTGACAAAGCGCGCGTGTTCGACAAACGTCGCTTCGCCCTCTTTGAGGCTGATGGAATTGACTATTCCTTTGCCTTGCAGGCATTTAAGTCCGGCTTGGATGACGTTCCACTTCGACGAATCGAGCATAAATGGCACGCGAGCGATGTCGGGGTCGGACGAAAGGAGGTTGACGAAGTGACGCATCTCCGCCTCGGCGTCGAGCATCGCGTCGTCCATATTAATGTCGATGATTTGTGCGCCGTTTTCGACCTGTCGTCGAGCGATGTCGCACGCCTCGTCGTAGTTTTTTTCGTTGATAAGTCGCAAAAACTTACGGCTTCCCGCCACGTTGCAGCGTTCGCCGATGTTGACGAAATTGCGTTCGGCAGTGATGTCGATGGCATCGAGTCCGGCGAGGGTAAGTCGTTGCGGAATGTCGGGCACGGTTCGCGGGCTGTAGCGACGTGCCAACTCCGCAAGCGCGCGGATGTGGTCGGGCGTCGTGCCGCAGCAGCCGCCGATGATGTTCGCCGAGCCGTCGGCAAGGATGCGCTCGACGTGAGCCGCCATCGTTTGCGGCGTTTCGTCGTATTCGCCCAGAGCGTTAGGCAGTCCAGCGTTAGGGTAGACGATGGTCGCGAAGGCGGATTTAGCAGCCAATTCGGCAACGAGCGGCGCCATCGTGTCGGCACCGAAACCGCAGTTGAGACCGAACGCCAGCGGATTGGCGTGCGCGAGCGATGCGATTAGCGCCTCGACGGTCTGACCGCTGAGCGTGCGTCCGGCAGCGGCAGGCGTTGCCGAGAGAATGAGTTCGACGCGTCTGCCGGATTTCGCCATAGCCTGCTCGGCGGCAGCGATTGCGGCTTTAGCGTTGAGCGTGTCGAAGATAGTTTCGATTTGGATAATGTCGACGCCGCCGTCAATGAGTCCGCACATTTGGTCGCAGTAGGTCGCCATGAGTTCGTCGAATCGGAGTTCGCGCGCGGCAGGGTCGTCGACCGAAGCCGACATCGACAGCGTTTTGTTTGTCGGACCGACGCTACCCGCCACCCAGACGCACTCAGCCTCGTCGGCAGCGCGGCGTGCCAGCTTTGCCGCTTCCAGGTTGAGCGTGTAGACCAAGTGCTCGAGCCCGTAGTCGGCGAGCGAAATGGCGTTGGAGTTGAACGAGTTAGTCTCGATGATGTCGGCACCGGCAGCGATGTATTTGCGGTGAATCGACAGAATGACGTCGGGACGCGTCAAGCAAAGCACGTCGTTGCATCCCGCGAGTTTACGTGGATGGTTGGCAAAACGCTTTCCGCGGAAGTCGTCCTCGGAAAGGTTGAACGATTGAATTTGAGTGCCCATAGCGCCGTCGACAATGAGGATTCGGCGGGCGATGGCAGAGCGGATGTCGTGTTTCATAGTTAAATCGTTCTGCCGGGGTATGCTTCGAGCGCCTTTTGAAGCACAACGAGCGCGCGCATAAGGTCTTCTTTCTTAAGGACGTAGGCAATTCTGACCTCGTTGATTCCGACGCCGGGCGTTGTGTAGAAACCCGAAGCGGGCGCCATAAAGACGGTTTCGCCTTCGTAGTCGAAGTCGGAGAGGCACCAGGCGCAAAAGCGTTCAGAGTCGTCGACCGGGAGTCGCGCCACGGTGTAAAATGCGCCCATAGGAATCGGCGAGTATACGCCGGGAATGCGGTTAAGCCCGTCGATGAGGCATTTACGGCGCTCGACGTATTCGTCGTAGGTGTCGCGCAGGTAGTCGTCGGGCACGTCGAGCGAAGCCTCGGCAGCAATTTGTCCAATCAGGGGCGGGCTGAGACGCGCTTGGCAGAACTTCATAACCGCCTTGCGCACCTGCTCGTTTTTGGTGATGAGCGCGCCGATGCGGATGCCACATTCGGAGTAGCGCTTCGACACGGAGTCGATGAGCACCACGTTGTTTTCGATGCCCTCGAGGTGGCACGCCGAGATGTAGGGCGAGCCGGTATAGATGAACTCACGGTAGACCTCGTCGGAGAAAAGGAATAAGTCGTATTTCTTGACCAAGTCGCGAATTTGGTTCATTTCGCGGCGAGTGTAGAGGTATCCTGTCGGGTTGTTGGGGTTGCAAATGAGAATCGCGCGCGTACGCTCGTTGATGAGTTCCTCAAACTTCTCGACCTTAGGGAGCGAAAAGCCTTCTTCGATGGTCGTGGCGATTGTGCGAATTACCGCGCCGGCGGAAATAGCAAACGCCATGTAGTTGGCATAAGCCGGTTCTGGCACTATGATTTCGTCGCCGGGATTAAGGCACGAGAGGAATGCAAAGAGTACCGCCTCGGAGCCGCCGGAAGTGATGATGATGTCGTCGGCGGTGAGGTTGATGTTGAATCGCTCGTAGTAGCCAACGAGTTTTTCGCGATAACTGCGGTATCCGGCACTCGGACTGTATTCGAGGATGTTACGATCGATATTCTTGATAGCGTTGATAGCAACTTCCGGGGTGGGGAGGTCGGGCTGACCGATGTTAAGGTGATATACGTGAATGCCACGCTTCTTGGCAGCGTCGGAGAGCGGCGCCAACTTGCGTATTGGAGATTCTGGCATTTCTGTACCTCTGATGGATATTTGTGGCATAATATGCTTGTTGTTTCGATTTTGAAAAGCAAAGTTAACACAATATGAGATATTTAGCAAACATTTGGCAGAATTTAACGAGTTGATGAGTTGATGAGATGATGAGGTGATGAGTTTGATGAGTTTGATGAGATGAAGAGATGAAGAGATGATGAGATGAAGAGATGATGAGATGAAGAGATGAAGAGATGATGAGATGAAGAGATGAAGAGATGATGAGATGAAGAGATGAAGAGATGATGAGATGA
>JBJEDO010000135.1:0-31167 GCA_051872155.1 Candidatus Limisoma sp. | reverse complement strand
TGATGAGATGATGAGATGATGAGATGATGAGATGATGAGATGATGAGATGATGAGATGATGAGTTGCCGGGTTTTATTTACGAGTTTACGAGCCGGCGCGTGGTCGGCGCGGTTTTGTTTTCAGAATTTGTTGCTTTCTATTGAGAAGTTCGATGATTTTTTAGTCCTTTTGTCACTGTACTGACGAAAATGGAAAAAATAGTGATTTTCGTCAGTAGGGTTGGTTTTGATAAATAAAAAAGAGTTGTGCCGAGCGACACAACTCTTTTTATGATTGGTTACGCAAGGGTTAGTTAACACCTTGGAGTTTGAAGTTTACAGGAAGAGTATACCAAACGTTCACAGCTTGTCCGTTCATCTTACCCGGAGTGAATTTCGGGAGCGATTTGCAGACGCGGATAGCCTCTTTGTCGAGGTCGCGGTCAACGCTACGTACAACTTTAACTTCGCCGATAGAACCGGTCTTAGTAACGACAAATTGCACAACTACACGACCTTGGATGTTGTTTTCCATCGCCATAGTCGGATATTTGATGTTCTTGCTGAGGTATTTCATCAATTCAGCCTCGCCACCGGGGAATTGAGGCATTTGCTCAACGGCGGTGAACACTTTTTCAGGCTCTTTGACTTCTTCTTTTTTCTCAACAATGACTTCTTCTTTGTGCTCACGGATTACATTACGGTCGTCAGTACCTTTGTCGAAGTCGGTTTGACCGAAAGCTGTTTGAGTTTCTTTCAACTCATCCTGGCTCTTGATTTCGTCCTCAGCCTTTACTTCTTCGTCTTTAGCGATAAGAAGCTCGGTAACCTTTACGGTGTTGAGGATTTCTTCGGGGAGCGCTTGCTCTTCGGGTTGTTCATACTTGGTTTCTTCCGGTTCTTGTTCTTCCTCTTGTTCTTCAGCAGCGAGGTCGACAGCAACGAGCTCTTGGTTAGCTTGGTCCATGATACGTTGCTCTTCGATGTAAGCAGCCACTTTCATATAAGAGTAAGCAATGATGATGATAGCGATAGCACCAATCAAAGTAAACAAGAACGCGCGGAGGTGACGAGGTTTCGAATTGAGGCGGAGTTGATAAGCTCCGAATTCCTTATTTCGATTCGCAAAGACAACGTCGCACCATTCTTTTGATGTAAGATCTACATTTCTTGCCATAATTAAATTCCTTTCTAATTTTAAGAGTTCGACTTACATCTATTTTTTATTTTTGAGACGTTGTTGCAAGAATTCAGACATCATAGCAGAGTCGGTCATATTGATACGGTCGATCTGATAACGGCTGATATTGTTGATTTGCATCTCGTCGAGAGCGGTAACCAGACTCTTGTAGCTTGCGTTAGGAGTAGCCTTGATGATAACAACCGGGCGCTTGAGGGTAGAGTCGCTACGAATCTTCTTAGCTTCAGCTTGGTATTGCTCGTCGCTCATCTCTTTGTTTTTCCACTTCACTTTGAGTTCGTCGATTTTCTTAACGACTTGCTCGTTGCGTTCGCGGAGGACGGCACGGATACCTTGAGCCTTACCGTTAGCGTTGCCGAGGAATTGGATTTCCTTCATGTTGTTGTTGTCGATGATACCGTCGTGGTTTGCATCTTCAACACTGGGCATACCTTCGTAGTAGTACACGAAGTCTTTTACAGGCACACCATCTTTGTCGAGCTCGCTGTCGAGGATGATGGTAATTGCCTCAGATTGTTTTACCTTGTTCTGTTCTGCTTTATCCACTTTTTCGTTAGAAGGCAGGCTTATTTGCAAAGTCTGTGATTTAATCATAGTGGTACAAAGCATAAAGAAAGTGATAAGAAGCATGTTCATGTCCACCATCGGGGTAAAGTCGACGCGAACATCTTTCTCTTTCTGATATTTTTTTGCTTTTCTTGCCATATAATTAATCTCCTTCAGTTTTTAAAGCAGTCATCAAAGTGAACTTGTTCATCTTCATAGTCTGGAGGTTGTCCATAACGACTTGTACAACGGAGTACGGAGTGGTTTGGTCAGCCTTGATAGCGATACCTTTACCGTCTTTAATGGCGCCTTGGAGGTTGTCGTTAGAGAGGTTGTAGGCAGCACGCATCCAGATTTGGAAGTCATTAGGTTTGCTTAAGTCTTCATTCATGTCGATAGGAATACCGGCAACTTCGCTTTTGTTGGGGTCGATTAGTTCGTCGCGTTTTTCTTGCGGCATTTCGAGCCATTTAGGAAGCATTTTGATGGGTAATCCAAACATATAAGTCGAACCGAAATTGCTAACTTGCTTTTGGTTGAGAGTCAAGTTTGCACCCGGGTGAACTTTGTTGTATTCAGCAACCACACTCTTTACAAGTTCGACACGCATTTTCTCGCTTGAGAAAGTTGAGTCTTTGTCGCCGGCAAGAGAGATGAACACTTTGCCTTGCGGGTTAACGAGCACTGTAATCAAGTTCTGTTCCGGCACTTTCTCTTCAGAAACCGACGACGGAGTGATTACGGTTACAGGTTCTTTCTGTAGGAATGTGGAAGTCAACATGAAGAAGGTAAGCAAAAGTACAGTAACGTCGCTCATCGCGGTCATGTCGATGAATGGACTTTTCTTTTTTACTTCTACTTTTCCCATTTTGTTGTGACTTAAAAATTAATCAACAAATTAATGACTTAAATTAGTTCTTTGCTTCGTAAACAGCGATGATAACGGCACCTGCTTCGTTCATTTTGTAAGTGATGTCGTCGATTTGAGCGCTGAAGTAGTTGTAAGAAATAACGGCAAGAGCACCTGTTGCGATACCTGATGCAGTATTTACGAGGGCCTCAGAGATACCGGTTGAGAGGGCAGCCGAGTCAGGAGCACCTGATGCGGAAAGTGCCGAGAACGATTTGATCATACCGAGCACAGTACCGAACAGACCCATAAGAGTACCGAGAGTAGTGTTGGTGAAGATGATTGCCATGTTTTGTTGAAGAGTAGGCATCTCCATGTTGATTTGTTCGTCGAGGGCGTTGCGGATTGCAAGAACGCGGTCTTCTTTCTTGAGAGCTGCTACTGCGGCGTTGCTCATGTCGCTCATTTCAGCATATTTCTCAACTGAACTCAACACTGCGTTGCCGATTGCACCACCTTGCTTTTTGCAGATTTCTTTTGCACCTGCTACATCGTTTGCTTCAAGAGCTTTCTTAAGGCTACCTACGAATTTGTCGACTCCTTTAGCACCTCTTGCTTTGCGGAGGGCGATGAAACGCTCTACTGACAAAACAACTACCAAAAGTAAAAGACCTTGGATGATAGGAACGACGAAACCACCTTCGTGGATTGTACCCATCAAGTTGATCGGGTGACCATTCTCGTAGTTGCTATCTGCACCGAGAATAAACATGTAGAACAATACTGATGCGATAAAG
Organism: Candidatus Limisoma sp.; assembly: GCA_051872155.1. Taxonomy (GTDB): domain Bacteria; phylum Bacteroidota; class Bacteroidia; order Bacteroidales; family Muribaculaceae; genus Limisoma. The sequence continues at coordinate 27,794 of JBJEDO010000135.1, read as the reverse complement.
CAAAGGATGATTACTAAGATTGCATTCAATCCACCCTTCTTCGCCTTCGGAGCGGCTTTGGGTTTGTTAGGCTTTTGAGCTTCCATAATTAATTAGAATTTTGTAATAATTAATAATTTAGTTAATAAATAGTTTGTATTTCATTCATTAGTATTAACGAGCAACGCTCTCTTTTCTTGCATGGGGGCTGTGAATTTTGCTGTATTTGCAACAACACTCGACACTTTCTTCATTTTAAGGTAGCATTAACTCAATAATTTTATCGCAAATGTATCATATTAATTTTATATATCCAACATTCCGAGCTACTTTTTTTCGCAACATTAAGTTTTTTTCGGTGCCTATGCTTAAATTATGTTAATTATTCTTCGCTTTTGTTTGGAAAAATTTTTTTGATAAAATTCTTGTAGGCAAAATGGTATAAACTGAAAAATTTGGTTTAAATTTGTGGATTAAAATATATACCTTAATAACGATATACTGAAAAGATATGTCTAACTTCATTAGAATTAAACGCGGGTTTGACATCGGCGTCGATTTTTCGCCGGAGCCTGCGGAAAGTAGCTCGCAAAAGATATCGCAGCAGTATGCCGTTTGTCCGTCGGACTTTCCGGGGTTTACGCCGAAGTTGGCGAAGCGCGAAGGAGAGTCGGTCAAGGCGGGCGAGCCGTTGCTCTACGATAAGAACGACGCCGATGTGTGTCTGGTTTCTCCGGTGTCGGGTGTTGTTGCCAAGATAGTAAGAGGCGAGCGTCGCCGAATAGTGCGTGTTGAGGTCACAGCCGACGAAAAAGCGACGGTGATGACGTTTGCGACAAAGGGTTTGGATGCCGACGGCATTACGACGTTGCTCAAGCGTGCCGGGCTGTGGGTGCGTATGCGCCAACGTCCTTACGACGTTATCCCCGAGTCGGGCAAGGCGCCTCGCGACATCTTTGTAACCGCTTTCGACAGTGCTCCGATGTCGGATAAGTCGCTGATAACCAACGAAAATGATTTCCGTAAGGGCGTGGAGGTGCTTGGCGGTTTGACAGCCGGTAAAGTTTATATTGGATGTCGTCCCGATGGTGAAATCACCACTCCAAATAGCGAAACTTATCTGTTCGATGGTCCGCATCCTGCCGGAAATGTCGGCGTGCAGATTGAAAAAATCAGTCCGGTCAACAAGGGCGAAACCGTATGGGCGATGGGAGCCGACACGGTTTGCAAAATCGGACACCTCTTTAATAATAATACACTCGACTTCGGATGCCGTGTTGCCGTTGGCGGTTCGTGCGTTGCGCAGGCTCGATTCGTAAAAGCAACCGAGGGCGAATCGCTGACGAATCTGCTTGAAGGCAATCTTCAGGGCGAAGTCGAGGCAATGCGCATCGTGTCGGGCAATTTGCTGACCGGCGTGAAAGAAACAATCGACGGATATTTGCATTTCCCGTACAGAACGGTGTTGGTCATTCCGGAAATCAACGAGGAAATCGAATTTCTCGGCTGGGCACGTCTTGGCAAGAACAAATATAGCTTCGGCCATACTTTTGCCACATGGCTCGGCTCGAAAGCGTCGCATCGCTTCGATGCCCGGATTAACGGCGGCGAGCGCGCTATAATTATGGCAGGCGAGTACGACAAGGTGCAGCCGATGGACATCTATTCGGAATTTCTCATCAAGGCGATACTCGCACGCGACATCGAAAAGATGGAGCAATTGGGCATCTACGAAGTTGCGCCAGAAGATTTTGCACTGTGTGAATTTATCGACACGTCCAAACTTGAGTTGCAACGCATCGTGCGCGAAGGCTTGGACTATCTAAGAAAAGAACTTAACTAAAACTATCGCTGCAATGAAAGAGAGTTTTCAAAACAGAATGATAAAACGATATCGGAGTTACAAACCGATGTTCGAGCCCGGAGGACGTTTTTCGGCATTCAGGTCGGTCTACGAAGGTATGGAAACCTTTCTGACTGTCCCTGCAACGACGTCGAAGTCGGGCGTACATATTCACGACAGTGTCGATACGAAGCGCGTGATGTCGATAGTAGTGCTTGCATTGCTTCCGGCGTTGCTTTTCGGTATATATAATGTAGGCTATCAACGCTTCCTCTCGATAGGATGCGATTGTCCTCCGTTCTGGGAATCGTTTGCCTACGGCTGTTTTGCCGTAGTACCTAAAATCATAGTTGCTTACGTCGTGGGACTCGGCATCGAGTTTGCGTCGGCACAGATTCGCGGTCACGAGATACAGGAAGGCTTCTTGGTGTCGGGAATCCTGATACCGATGATATGCCCGGTGGAGACGCCGCTGTGGATGATAGCCGTAGCAACAGCGTTCTCGGTAGTGTTTGTCAAAGAAGTGTTTGGCGGCACGGGAATGAACATCTTCAACGTAGCGTTGTCGACGCGTGCGTTCTTGTTTTTCGCCTATCCGTCGAAGATGTCGGGCGACGGCGTTTTTGTCGGCACGGAGTCGTATAGTTGGTTCGGCATCGGCGCCGGCACGCCTGTCGATTCGTTTACCGGAGCCACTCCGCTGGGACAATTGGCAACGAGTTCGGGCAGCGCACAGCTGACCGACTGCCTTGGCAACGGCTTGACGCTCTGGGATTCGTTCCTGGGACTTATTCCCGGTTCGATAGGCGAGACGTCGACGCTGTTTATTCTCATCGGCGGTCTGTTCTTGCTCATTACCGGTGTGGCGAGTTGGCGAATAATGTTGTCGGTGTTTGTCGGAGGTTTTGCAATGGCAGGCTTGGCATACTTGCTGCCGTCGGCAACCTATCCGGCATCGATGGTGTCGCCGCTACAACATCTCTGTTTAGGCGGATTTGCCTTTGCCGCAGTGTTTATGGCAACCGACCCGGTTACGGCAGCGCATACAACCCTCGGCAAGTATATCTACGGCTTTTTCGTCGGAGTGCTTGCTATGCTAATCAGAATATACAACACGGGTTATCCCGAAGGCGCAATGCTCGCAGTGCTGCTGATGAACGCATTTGCTCCGCTGATTGACTACTGTGTTGTTGAGTCGAACGTACGTCGCAGAATGCGCCGTCAAAAACAATCGTAGGGCTATGAATAAGCAAGGAAATACATATACAATAATATATATAACGGCATTGGTCTGTGTAGTCGGTGCCGTGTTGGCTTGGGTCTCGTTGGCGTTAAAGCCCAAGCAAGACGAGAACGTGCGTGTCGACAAGATGCAGCAGATGCTAAGTTCGATACGCGTTCCGTCGGAGAAAGACAATGCGATTTCGCTTTACGAGCAATACGTCAAAGACTCGTACGTTGTCAACGTAGGCGGCGAGCGCATCGACGGCGATGCCTTCTCGATAGAGATGTCGTCGGAAATTAAGAAAGCGCAGTCGGAGCGCCGTTTGCCGGTGTTTGTCTGCGAAGTGGAAGGCTCGACAAAGTATATTTTGCCGGTCTACGGTGCAGGACTTTGGGGTCCGATTTGGGGGTATGTGTCGCTCAATGCCGACGGAAATACCATCTACGGCGCATACTTCTCGCATCAAGGCGAAACTCCGGGTCTCGGCGCCGAAATAGCCAAACCCAAGTTCTCCGACCAGTTCCGTGGCAAGATGCTGTTTAAAGACGGCGAATTTAAGAGCGTAGCCGTGCTCAAGAAGGGTCAGAAGCCTATGGGCGGCGAAGACTATGTCGACGCAATTACCGGTGGTACGATAACCAGCCGCGGCGTGCAGTCGATGATAATGTCGTGCTTGAGCGACTATCAAGAGTTTTTGAAAGATTTGCAAAACGATAAAAAGTAGTGCCTTATGTTTAGCAAAAAAGATAAAACGGTGTTTTTCAATCCGTTCTCGAAAAACAATCCCGTAATAGTGCAAGTGCTCGGCATCTGTTCGGCGCTTGCGGTTACGGCAAAGTTGGAGCCTGCCATTGTGATGGGCATCTCGGTAACAGCCGTGTTGGCGTTTGCGAATGTCATAATTTCGTTGATTCGCAACAGTGTGCCCAACAGCGTTCGTATCATCGTGCAACTCGTTGTCGTTGCCGGGCTTGTGATAATTGTCGACCAAGTGCTTAAGGCATACAATTATGAGGTGAGCAAACAGTTGTCGGTGTTTATCGGCTTGATAATCACCAACTGTATCCTGATGGGGCGCCTGGAGGCGTTTGCGCTTGCCAACAAGCCGTGGCAATCGTTTCTCGACGGCATTGGCAACGGCTTGGGCTATTCGATTATCCTTATCATCGTTGCCGCCGTTCGCGAACTCCTCGGCTCGGGCACGTTGATGGGCTATCAGGTCATTCCGCAGTTCATGTACGATTGGGGCTACGAAAACAACGGCTTGATGATTTTGCCTCCGATGGCGTTGATAACCGTGGCTTGCATCATATGGGTGCACCGCTCGCGTAATAAAGACTTGCAAGAAAAGAACTAAACTACTGAGGAATTATGGAAAATCTGAATCTATTTATCCGCTCGATATTTATCGACAATATGGTGTTTGCATACTTCCTTGGAATGTGCTCTTACCTTGCCGTGTCGAAAAACGTCAAAACCGCCTTCGGGTTGGGCATTGCCGTTACCTTTATGCTCGTGATTACCGTCCCTGTCGACTATTTGCTCGAAACGTATTTCTTGAAACCCGGCGCCATGCAGTGGATTGACCCCTCGTTTGCCACGGTCGACTTGAGTTTCTTGAGCTTGATTCTATTTATCGCGGTGATTGCATCGATGACGCAACTCGTTGAGATGGCTGTCGAAAAGTTTTCGCCGAGTCTCTACGCTTCGTTGGGTATCTTCTTGCCGTTGATAGCCGTAAACTGTGCAATTTTGGGATGTTCGCTGTTTATGCAGCAACGCGACCTCGGCTCGGTTGGTACGGCTGCAGTCTACGGTCTCGGCTCGGGCATCGGCTGGCTCTTGGCAATCGTCTGCTTGGCGGCTATCCGCGAACGCTTGAGCTATTCGAACGTGCCCAAACCCTTGCGTGGCATCGGCATCACGTTTATTATCACCGGACTCATGGGTATAGCCTTTATGAGCTTTTTAGGTATCAAAATCTAAGGAAATTATGGAAAATAGTCTAACTATAATAGCAGGTACAGCATTGTTTTTTGTTGTCGCAATACTGCTCGTTGTCATTCTATTGGTAGCGAAGAAATATCTCGTACCCTCGGGAAATGTCAAGATAACGATTAACGAAAAAGACACTGTGGAAACCCCGTCGGGCGGCACGTTGCTTTCGACGTTGGCTAACGAGAAGGTATTCCTTCCGTCGGCTTGCGGTGGCGGTGGTAGTTGCGGTCAGTGCCGCGTGCGCATCACCGAAGGCGGTGGTGAACCTCTGCCAACCGAGAAAGTCCACCTCACGCGCAAGGAAATGATGGCAGGCTGGCATCTCGGCTGCCAGGTTAAGGTGAAAAACGATATGCAAATTGCCGTGCCAGAATCGGTTCTCGGCGTAAAAGAGTGGGAGTGCGAAGTGATTTCGAACAAGAACGTAGCCACATTTATAAAAGAGTTTATCGTGGCACTTCCTCCCGGCGAACATATGGACTTTGTGCCTGGCAGTTATGCGCAAATCAAGATACCGAAGTATGAGATGACCTACGACGGCGACATCGACAAGGCGCTTATCGGCGACGAATATCTTCCTGCGTGGGAGAAGTTCGGGCTGTTCGGCTTGAAGTGCAAAAACGACGAAGAGACCATCCGCGCCTACTCGATGGCGAACTATCCCGCCGAGGGCGACCGCATAATGCTTACCGTCCGCATTGCAACCCCGCCGTTCAAACCGAAACCGCAGGTCGGCTTCCAAGACGTGATGCCGGGCATCGCTTCGTCGTATATCTTTACGCTCAAGCCGGGCGACAAGGTGGTGATGAGTGGTCCTTACGGCGATTTCCATCCGCATTTCGACTCCAAGAAAGAGATGATTTGGGTAGGTGGCGGCGCCGGAATGGCTCCCTTGCGTGCGCAAATCATGCATATGACCAAAACGCTTCGCACAACCGACCGCAAGATGTCGTATTTCTACGGCGCTCGTGCGCTCAACGAAGTGTTCTACCTCGACGACTTCCTCCAATTGGAAAAGGAATTCCCCAACTTCTCGTTCCATCTGGCTCTCGACCGTCCCGACCCGGCAGCCGATGCCGCCGGCGTAAAATACACTCCGGGCTTTATCCATCAGGTGCTTTTCGAAACCTACCTCAAGGACCACGAAGCACCCGAGGATATCGAATACTACATGTGCGGTCCCGGTCCGATGAGCGCGGCTGTTGTCAAAATGCTCGATTCGCTCGGCGTTGAGTCGGAGAGCATTATGTACGACAACTTCGGCGCATAGAAGCATCATCAAAACGGAATTATCTTAAAATATTGTAAATATACGCTAAAATTGCTGAAACTACTTGCGGATTTGCAGGAAAGTCAGTAATTTTCGTTTTTAAATTAAAACACTATGGAAAAGCAAATCGCACCCTCAGAATTAATAATTAATTCAGACGGCTCAGTATTTCACCTTCATGTGAAACCTGAGATGTTGACCGACAACATTATCTTAGTAGGCGACCCGGCTCGCGTAAACCTTGTGGCTTCGTTCTTCGACGAAATTACAGGCGAAGTCAGCAGTCGTGAATTTCACACAATAAGCGGTGTCTATAAAGGAAAGCCCATTATGTGTACGTCGCATGGCATCGGCGCCGACAATATCGACATCGTAGTCAACGAACTCGACGCATTGGCTAATATCGACTTCAACACACGCACCGTAAAGAAAGAATTCCGCCAATTGTCGATGGTTCGTATCGGCACCTCGGGAAGTATTCAAGAAGACATCCCGGTAGGCGCAATGGTAGTGTCGCGCAAGTCGCTCGGCATCGACGGCGCATTCCATTTCTACAAGAATTCGGAGAAATATCGCGACATCGAGATGGAAAACGCCTTCATCAAGCAATGCAACTGGAAAGAAATTTGGAATCATCCTTATATCGTTGATGCCGACACCGAGTTGGCAGACCGCCTTCAGACGCCGGAAATGTTCAGCGGCGTAACAATCACCGCCAACGGCTTCTACGGCCCGCAAGGTCGTGAGTTGCGTTTGCCGATTGCCGATGAGCAATACAAGGAAGTGCTTCACAACTTCAACTACAACGGCTTGCGCCTGACAAACTTCGAAATGGAGAGCGCAATGGTTGCCGGCTTGGCTAAGTTGATGGGTCACAAGGCAGTAACTATCTGCTCAATCATCGCCGGACGTATGGCAGGCAAGGCTAACACCAACTATAAGGGTGGCATCGAAGAACTTATCAAGATTGTTCTCGACAGAATCTAAAACAAGTACTTTAAAATTCATATTATGGCTAACAAACGCGCATTAAAAAAGTATTTCAAGGCAACGGCAGCCGACCTTGCCGGCGAAACCGTTTTCGTGCAACGGTATTTCGAAAACATCAACAACGACGAAGCTGAGGCAATCCTCGACGATGTCCTTGCATTGTTGATGGGCGCTACTCAAAAAGTGACGGTTGCTTACGACAAAAATGTAAAAGAGTCGTTTGGCGGCGACGCAAAAGCGTATCGTGCGGCAAAGGCAAAATACTACAAGCAGTGCTATGGCGTGCTCGTCGACGAGTACAACGAAGAGTACGGCAAGTTGCTTAGTCGTATGAATGCGTTGCTGTCGAAAGAACAGCGCGAAGCAAACCGCAAGATGGCTTAAGTAGCTGTCGTGGCGAATCTGATTAAGGCTGCTTAAGAGGCAGTCGCTCTTGAACGATTTACTTGCTGTGGTGCCGGCCCGTCGGGGTCGGCATCCATGCAAACCTAAAGTTGCAATACGCATTTCTCAGAATAGGTTTGTAGGGTATGTTTTACAGAGAATAGACGAGTGGCGTCAAGTTTATCCGCTTTATTGCTTTTGACACACTTTACTATGTATTTTATTGAATAGGTCTTATCGTAGCAATACGATATGTTTTATAAATTTTGCAAACACTAACAATGAAAAAACCATTACTTTTGTCGTTAGCATTGGCGACTACATTATTTTCGCAGGCAAATGATTACCTTGTGACAAACCGCACAGTGGGTTTTGGCGAAAATTATTATTTTGGCGGAATGAAATTTACGGGGGGTCTCGACATCCTCAATTCGATTTCTCAGATTCCGAATTATGCAGAGTCGGGCGATAACTTCTGGTTCGAATCAGGAACGTACGAAGGCAACGTGACAATTTCGGCGCCCAACATCACTCTCTACGGCGCAAACACCTACGGTGACAGCCGCACGGGTACTCGCCCCAACGCGGAGAGCCTTATCAAAGGAACAATTACCGTCAACGCCGGCGGATTGACTATCAACGGTTTTGCCTTTACCGGCACGTCGTGCATCTACAACAACGTCGCTACCTCGGCATCGCCGCTTAACGGATTTACCTTTATCTACAACAACGTCTACGGCGAAACCTTGACCCGCGAACGCAACACAGGATTCATTCGCTTCGGCACGGCTTATCGCGGCACAGATGCAGGAAAGGCGGAAGGCCATCGCCGTTACAACAACATCAACATCAGCCATAACTCATTCACGGGAAGCGACGCCGCGGCTGCAAATTTCATCGTGCTCGCCGGAGCATATGGCACAACGAATATCGTCGACAACACATTCGACGACGGCGGTACGAGTATGTATATCGTTAACGCTCAGAATACGATTAACATCAAAAACAACTCATTTAAAAACGTCGGAAAATATACGCGTACCGAAGGTACAACAACCGGCGACTTCACAATCTTCCTCGAATACTTGGGCTACTCGAACTCAACGACTGTGTATATCCAAAACAACGTGTTCGACGCGTGCAACGGACAGTCGTCGATGTTTGCCCCCGTGCGCTTCAACCAAGGCGACAGCAGCTATAAACTTTCGCCGAAGAGCACAACAGTCTACTTGAACTACAACCTCTTCCTTAACAAAACAAGCCCTATAGGGAAGACCAACGCCGGAACCGATTACAACTACGTGTTCTTCGGAAACGATACCTACAACAGTCCGGCGGTCGTAGATACGCGCTTCAACCGCTTCTCCAACTCGGAGTACTGCATGGGCTTGGTTAAGCAACCCAACGGCGATGCTTCGGGACGATATTTCGCAGGTTCTACCGAATTGTTCGACTTCGCATCGAGCAAGGGCACAACATTAGATTATTACACGAATGCCGCCGGCGGGCAAATGAAAGACTTTAACATCGCTGCATCGACTCGCGTGGCTCAAAGTTTCGACATCGACGACACTACCGGCGATATCTACTTTGCACAGATTTGTCCTAACTCACAGTCGGGACTCAGCCTGGGTTCTGACGAGCCGCTTTGCATAACTCGCGTCTACAAGAACTCGTCGGGCGGCGTCAGCCAGCAACGTATGTATCTCGACTATGCGGGACACGGCTCTAACATGGCTGTCTGCAAGTACAACGGCACGCTTTATATCATCACCGGCGGTAAATCCCTCGATACCGGTACCACTCCTTCCTACGATGGCATCAAAACGCAAGCCATCAGTTTCGTCCCGTTTGTAGCCGGTGCGGTTGCAAACTGCAACAAGGATAGTTTCACCTATGGCGGCAAAACCTATACAATCCACTATTTCAAGAACAAATTCAATCGCAACTTCCAATATCCGACCGTCGACCGCGACAATCGCCTCTACTGCGAACGTTCGACCTCGGGCGACGTTTATTACGGCGTCTACGACCTCGACGAAGTATTCACCAAATGGTCGGATGCAACACCGCTCAACGTTGTTCCCATTCAGAAACTCACCAACAAGATGAGCTATACGAATGACAATAGTAACATCGACGAGCTCGACAAAGGATTCCAAACTTGGGACCACCAAGGCTTTACCATCAGCGGCGACTACATCTATCACTGCGAAGGCGTAGGCAAAAACAATTCAGCGGCAGCCACCAATAAAGGCTCGAAAATCCCGACAATTGTCTTGCACGTGTTCAACTGGAGAACCGGTGAATTGGCTTATCGTAAACCCGTGATGAAAAGCGAAATCTTGTCGCTCGACGATGGCGAACCCGAAGGCGTGAAAGTGCACCGCGATTCAAAAGGACGTCCGCACTTGCTGCTCGGCGTGGTTACGGGTGCAAGCGGTAATCGTAAGGCAAACATCTTCCGCTACAGCCTTGACGAGACAAACGGACTTGCAAGCAAGATAAACAAGTCGGTTATAACTCCGTCGACAACGTCGCTTAGCTTCTATTCAGCCGACGGAAATGCCGTGACAAACTCGTTCACGTTCTCGCGTAGCGACTTCAACGGCACGCCGCAATTATGCCTTAGCGGAGCAGATGCTCGCCACTTCAGCGTGTCGTGCGATGCCACAAGTTGGCTCACCGCCAAGAATACCGTGACCGTTTCTTATAAGCCGGGCATCTACAACGGCAATCATACGGCAAAACTTCGCATTTCGTCAGCTTATGCCGACGATGTTATCGTTACGCTGAACGGCAAAAACGACAATGTGTCGGCTGTTCAACTTGTCGATGCCGACGCTGATTTGTTTACGGTAAACGATAGCGAAATTGTTCCTGCCGAGAACGTTCAAATCGAAGTGTTCAACGCAATGGGTCAGCGCGTTAGTGGAAATCTTCGCTCGGGCGTATATATGGTCCGCGCACAGACCGCCAACGGCAAAAGCATCGTCAAAAAAGTCGCAATCCGCTAAGCGACTCGGGTTAGTAGAAAATAACAAACGAGGGTGTATCAATATCGAATGATACACCCTCCTCGCATTTTGTTTGACTTCTGGTATAGGTTATTAGTTCGCTTTGCGGCCGGCTTGCTCCATGAGACGTATGATTTTATTCTTGTCGTCAATTCTGCTCTCTAAAAGCGTAATAGTTTCAGCCAAATGCGCTCTTTGGGCGAGCAAAATATTCTCGGTTTGAACCGCAGCCGCCAATTCTATATTTTCGGGATTTTCAGTGCCGGCATTTTCTGTTCTATCTTCCTCGTTGAGATATAAAGAAAAGAAGTTGAAATCGAGTGCTTTACTGATTGTTGCAAGTTTTTCGGTGTCGATGCTATTGCTTTCGAGCAACTTGTTGACGTGCTGTTGACGAATGCCGATGCGTCGAGCAAATTCCGATTTGGAAATGCCAAGTAGTTTGATGCGGTTCGTTATTGCGTGCCCGATATGGATTCTATTGATTTTCATTTGATTGAGTCTTTAGATACCAAAGGCTGCGTCGGGGCGCAGCCTTTGATTTTGGTTATGATGGTGTTTCGTTATTCTGTGATTTGAACGCCGTCGATGTAAAGTTTGCCGGTGGTGTCGGGAACGAATCTTCCGTAAAGGTTGCTGTGAGCAGGAGCTGTTTGGCCTGTTTGCTCGAGCGTATTGCCGCTTTCGGTGATATTGTTGATTGTCATTTCGCCAACATTAGCTGTACCTACAACAACACCAACGCGCCAACCGCCGTCGTCGGTCGAAATGAGGTGGCAGCCTGTAACTGTGCAATTTTCTACTGTAGAATATGTAGCCGGGTTGTTGCCAGCGTGTCCGTAGATACCGCCTACAGAGCCGTTGCTTTCGATTGTACAATCGATAACCGAACAGTTAGAGATAGTTACATATGTGTCAACCGGACCGTCGTTGGGGTTGTTGTAACCTGCAGTCCAGCCGATTAAGCCACCTACGCGGCTACCACATGTGCTTGTAAGTGTGGTATTCTTAACGTGGCAGTTCGTCAATTCAATCTTTTCCATAGAGTCGATTGACTCGATGAAGCAACCAGCACCGATAGTATTGCTTGTTGTCATGTTAGAATCGATGATGGTAAGGTCGCGGATGATGATGCCTGAGTGACCTGCGAAACCTCCTGAGAAGAGAGGTGCATTGAGACCCTTGATGGTGTGGTTGTTGCCGTTGATGATGATCTTTTCAGCGCCTTGGTATCCGTTAACTACTACGGGTGTCCAAGATTCGCCATCTGCCAAAACGATGTCGTTTGTAATTTCAACAACATTGCTACCTGCACCGGCTGCGCCGAATGTGTTGAGGATGTTCTTGAGTTCTTCCGCAGTTGCTACAGTTGCCACAGCTGCCGGGCGAACGATGGTTGCTTCGCCGTTGTTGTTCGTGTCGGTTGTGCTGCTTTCACGGCGACCGATAATGCTGTTGGCATTGTATTGTTCGGGTTGAGTATAGTTCTTGTAGTTGTTTTCGTTGTCGACGATTATAGTGACGTTTTCGCCAACAGTACAGTTCTGTACGGTTCCTGCAGCGTAACCAACGATACCGCCAAGGTCGCGATAGCCTTGCACTGTGAGGTTCTTAATCGTACATCCGTTGATTTGGTCGCCCGAAACGATGTAGCCGGCAATACCGCCCACTTTGTCGCCGTTGTCGTAGCTGCCGCTGAGCAATTCTGCCTTGGATGTTACTGTACCGCCGTCGACGTGGCAGTTTTCAACCACAACGTTAGCTACCGATGAGTAAGCCACGATAGCGCCTGCGTAGTGCGAACTGCGGATGTTTACGTTTTTGAGCGTTACGTTCTTGATAGTACCTGTTGTCGAACCGAAGAGACCTGCAACTGCGTGGTTGGGTGTATAGTCGGCTGTTGTGAGGTTGTAGATGGTGTGGTTTTGACCGTCGAATGTACCTGCGAAAGTTGTCGAAGGATAGCTTAAGAGGTTGCCTATTGGGGTAAATGCTTTACCTGCCATGTCGATGTCGCCTGTAAGAACAACGGTTTTGCCTGCAAATGTTACGTTAGAGTTAACTTGCTTTGCAAGCCATTGCAAACCTTCGGGAGCGAAGATTTCGTAAGTGTCACCGTTTTGGATGTAGCCGACAGTCGGATAAGCGTGGTCGCCGAGGAATGCGGGAACGATTTCGACGTTGAAGTTAGCTTCTTCGGTGAGGATGTTACCGTAGATGTTTGTGCGATAGTTGCGTTGAACGGGCACGTTGCTGTAGTGGCGAGCAATGTTGTGCGAACCGTTGGTAGCCGTGAAGTCAACGTCAACGAGTTGCTTGTCTTGCGGCACGAGCAGGTAGTTCATTGCCAAGTAGTCGGCGTTGACACCTTTAACCGGGAAAGTTTCGCCGTCGGCGGGAACATTTGCCAAGTCGTAGGTGATGGTTTCGTCGCCTTCAACTGCGCCCGACAAGAGGTTGATTTTGTTGGCAAGGTGGTTTACAACGACTTTTGTTTGAGTTGTTGTAAAGCCTGTTTGAGTTGCTTCTTGATAGTCGGTAGCACCGATGTTGAGTTGCGAGAACGGGCGATAGAGTTGAACGGTTTCGTTAATCGTACCCGAAACTGCGAAAGTTTGAGCTTTGAAGAAAGCGTCGCGTGTTTCATCGCTCGATTTGATGCCTGCGTAGTCGACTGTAACGGTTTGTGTTGCCATGTCGAAAGTGTAGCAAGTTGCATCGGGGTCTTGAGCCCAGAAGAGGATGTCGTAAGTCTTGCCGTTTACGAGACGAAGGTTAACGGTTGTCTTCAACCCGTTGAATTCGGCTGTGCCATCGATTAGTTTCGTGGTCGAGCCTGTTTCATACACTGCATAAGTCAACTGAGTGGCTGTCGTTCCGTCGGCAAAAGCACGTGTTGCGATGCCTTGCGGAATCTCGGCAGTGAATGTTACTTGACTTTCGCCATCTGTCGTGGCGAGGATTGCTTCATCTTGGCAACCGGTGAAGATAAAGGTTGCTCCTGCAAGCATTCCAAGTAATAATTTCTTGTTCATAATACGTAATTTAAAGTCTAAATGATTTAATATTGTTTTGATTATTATATCATGGTTTATTTTTCCACAAATTTAGCGAATTTGAGCCGAATTTTTACCCCCCCCCAGGTTAAATTTTATTAATGGTATTAAAAATGTGTATCCAAAAACGACAAAAATCCCGACGAAATCGGGATTTTTGGTATATTGATGATAAAAAGCGACAAATCGACTATTTGTTCACTTGATATTTGTTCCAACCGTCTTTGAGGAATGCAACGACTTGCTTTGCAGCGGCAATACCTGCGTTGATGTTTGCTTCGGCGGTTTGCGCACCCATTTTCTTCGGAGTGAAGAAGACGCGGTCGGCAAATTCGGCTTTCATCTCGTCGGCGATGTCGGGCTTTACGTCGGCAACGTAGCGCACGTCGGCACGTTTGCGAAGCGCTTCAACGAGGCTCGGCTCGTCGATGATTTCTTTGCGGGCGGTGTTGATAACCACGCCGTTTTCGGGAAGAAGGTCGATGAGGCGTTCGCCGATAGATTTTTTCGTCTCGGCGGTTGCCGGGATGTGGAGCGAAACGTATTGGTTGTTGCTGTAGAGCTCTTCAACGCTGTGCACGGGGCGAATGCCGTCGGCTTGCATTGCTTCGTCGGATACGAACGGGTCGAGCGCCGATACTTCCATGCCGAAGCCTTTAGCGATGCGTGCCACGTTGCGACCAACTTGTCCGTATGCGTGGATACCGAGGGTTTTGCCTTTAAGTTCTGTTCCGGCTTTGCCGTTGAAGTTGTTGCGGATGAGCATAACGAGCATACCGAAGACGAGTTCGGCAACGGCGTTGGAGTTTTGTCCCGGGGTGTTCATCACGCAAATGCCACGTTGTTTAGCGGCTTCGAGGTCGATAGAGTCGACTCCGGCACCTGCGCGAACAATCACCTTAAGGCTCTTTGCAGCGTCGAGGATTGATGTGTCGACGATGTCGCTTCTGACGATGAGACCTTCAACGTCGGCAACAGCTTTGATGAAGTCGTCTTTTGTTCCTTTTTCGAGCAGCACGAGTTCGTGTCCCGCTGCTTCTACCTCTTTGCGGATGCCGTCGACGGCAACTGCTGCAAAGGGTTTTTCGGTAGCAACTAAAATCTTCATATTCGGTTAGATTTTGTTCTCAAATTCTTTCATTACTTTGATAAGAGTCTCTACGCTTTCGAGAGGCATAGCGTTGTAGATAGAAGCGCGGAATCCGCCCACCGAGCGGTGTCCCTTGATGCCGACGATGTTGTTTGCGGTAGCAAATTCGATGAATTGTTTCTCGAGTTCGGCATATTCAGGCTTCATAACGAAGCAAACGTTCATGATAGAGCGGTCTTCGGGTTTCGCTGTGCCGACAAAGATTTTGCTGTTGTCGATAGCGTCGTAGAGTTTTGCAGCTTTGAGTTTGTCGAGTTTTTCCAAAGCGTCGACGCCGCCTTGTGCTTTATACCATTTAAGAGTCTGCAGAGCGGAGTAGATGGGGAGGCAGGGAGGCGTGTTGAACATCGAGCCTTTGTCGATGTGCGTGCGGTAGTTGAGCATAGTCGGGATTGCACGTTCAACGTTGCCGAGAGCCTCGGTCTTGACAATAACGATTGTTACGCCCGAGGGAGCAAGATTCTTTTGCGCACCGGCGTAGATGACGTTATATTTCGACACGTCGATTTTGCGTGAGAAGATGTCGGACGACATATCGGCAACCAATGGAATCGGCGAGTCGGGGTCTTGACGCAACTCCGTACCGTAGATTGTGTTGTTGGTTGTGATGTGGAAGTAGTCGGCATCAGCGGGAATGGTGTAGTCTTTGGGGACGAAAGTGTAGTTTGCGTCTTTCGACGAAGCCACTACTTCGACGTCGCCGAAGAGTTTTGCCTCTTTGATGGCTTTGCTTGCCCATACACCGGTGTCGAGATATGCTGCTTTCTTGTTAAGCAAGTTGAACGGCACCATGCAGAATTGTAGGCTTGCACCGCCGCCGAGGAACAACACTTCGTAGCCTTCCGGAATGTCGAGCAATTCTTTTGTTAAGGCTTGTGCCTCGTCCATCACTGCTTGAAACTCCTTGCTACGGTGTGATATCTCTAAGATGGATAAACCTGTTCCGTTGAAGTCCATCACGGCATCTGCCGTATTCTTGATTGTAAATTCGCTCAGAATAGAAGGTCCGGCGTAAAAGTTCAACTTTTTCATTGGGTTTTCGTTGTTTGTGTTATGTTTAGACCACAAAATTAAGGAAAGATTTCTTTATTTCCTAATTTATTGCCAAATATTGTTCGTAAAAGTATGTGAATTTTTTTGATATTTATGCGTCAGCGCATCCCGCTCCTGCCGAATTTTGTGGTTCGGGCTGTCGGAATGCGCTGATTATTAGGTTGATAGGTGTGCTATTTTATATTTGCATCTTCAAGCCCGAGACCTTTTTTCTTATCAACGATTTTTAGAACAAAACCGAGAATAAGAGCGGCAACTCCGAGTGAAGCGAGCATAACCAACGGCCAAGTGTAGTCGTAGCTTGTTGCGGCTTGTTCCGCGGTGATGGTATGGTTGGCAAGTGCTTCGGTGATTTGCGGGTTGGTTGCGTCGAGCACTTTTCCGATGAGCATCGGGAAGAGCCACAAGCCGATGTTTTGAATCCAGAAGATTAGAGCGTAAGCGCTACCGATAATCTTGGCGTCGACGAGTTTTGGCACGCTGGGCCAAAGCGAAGCCGGCACGAGCGAGAACGATGCGCCGAGGACGAGGATTGTGAGGTAAGCCACAACGACGCCGCCGATTTCAGAGCCTTTGAATTGCGGAAGGATGAATGCGAAGGTGAGGTGGCAAGCTATGAGCAGCAGTGAGCCGATGACGAGCATCGATGCCGCTTTACCTTTGTGGTCAACGTAGTTGCCCAGAATCGGGGTGATACCGACTGCCAACAGCGGGAATACGGCAAACACGGTTTCGGCGCTTTGACGCATATAGCCCATGTAGCAGAACGCCACGAGTGCAACGATGGCTACCGACAGCGAAATCGATTTTGTTGTCTTCGATTTTGCAAAGTTGAACAAGAATGCTCCGGCAGCCACGATGAGCATAATTAAGTATTGTACAACGGTGACGGTCGTGCCTGCCCAGAATGAGCCGGGCTCGACTTCGGTGAACGTCAAGTTGCATTGAAGCATATTGACGGCATATTTTTGGAAGGGGAAGATTGCCGAATAGTAGAGCACGCAGAGGAGTGCAACGAGCCAGAATCCGCTCGATGTGAGGATTTGCTTGAGGTCGCTAATTTTGAACGGTTCGTCTTTTTCTTCGGCTTCGCCGGTTTGGCTGTCGAGTTTACGGTCCATAAAGAAGTAGACGACGAACATAATCAAGGCGATAACGAGAAGAACTACGCCGAAAGCCACCGAGCGCGACACGTCGATGTCGCCGCCCATCTTGGCGAATACCGGCGAGAAAATCATACAGGTTGCCACGCCGAGACGTGCAAGAGCCATTTCCGAGCCCATGGCGAGCGCCATTTCTTTGCCTTTAAACCACTTAACGATACCGCGGCTGACGGTAATACCTGCCATCTCAACGCCGCAACCGAAAATCATGAAGCCGATTGCCGAGAATTTTGCCGACGCGGGCATGCCTTCGTAGAAGGGTGCAACTTCGAGTTCGGAAAGTACGGGGATGTAGTTGAGGTTGTTGTCGAACCACACTTTAAGCGAAGTGGCTTCGAAGGCCTCGGTAACGGCATACCAGTTGATGATAGCGCCGACGAGCATCACTGCGCCGGAGAGGATGGCTGTGAAGCGCACGCCGAGCTTGTCGAGGATGATTCCGGCGAATATCAAGAAGAATACGAACACGTTGAGGAACGTTTCGGAGCCTTGCATTGTGCCGAATGCGGTAGAGTCCCATCCGCGTGTCGATTGCATTAAGTCTTTAATAGGAGAGAGTATGTCCATAAAGATATACCCGAAAAACATTGCTGCCGCCAGCAATAGCAACGCGGTCCACCGCCATGCGGGAGAGTCGCTGAGTCTTTTTTGGATAGTTTGATTCATTTTTTATATGTTTTTTTGTTAATTGTCGTATCAGACTTGCAAAGGTAATTATTTTATGGCAAATAAGTTTCAATTTTTCCGGATAATATGGTTTTAGCATAAAAATAGTATGCTTTTGATTCTATTTTTCGGACAAACTGACAGGGCGCAAAAAATAGGCTATGCCGATTTGGTGCGACATAGCCTATCATTATTATGAAACAGCGTTTAGATTCCGAGTTCTTTCGATATTTGAGCGATTTTCTCGTCGGCGCGTTTTTGAGCCGGTTCGTAGTCGTCAGCATCTTTGAGTGTGTCGTGAACTTCGAGGTAGAATTTGATTTTGGGTTCCGTACCTGAAGGACGAACCGACACTTTCGTACCGTCTGCGGTGTAGAATTGGAGCACGTTTGAAGTTGCCGGCATGTCGAGTTTCGTAACCTTGCCTGTCGGAATGTCTTTCTCTTCGAGCGAGAGGAAGTCTTTGACAGTCACAACGTCAGAACCTGCGATTTGCTTCGGCGGGTTAGCGCGGAATTGCTTCATGATTTCGATAATCTCTTCTGCACCCGATTTTCCTTTGCGAACGAGCGAGATGCCCTTTTCTCGAGAGAATCCGTATTTGAGATACATGTCTTTGAGCATTTCCGACATGTTCATGCCTTTATCTTTAGCCCAAGCGGCAATTTCTGCCATCAGAGAGATAGCCGAAACGGAGTCTTTGTCGCGAACGAAGTCTTGAGCGAGGAAGCCGTAGCTCTCTTCGCCGCCGCCGAGGTAGCGTGCTTTGCCTTCTTGTTCGCGCATTACGTTTGCAATCCACTTGAAGCCGGTGAAGCAGTCGTACATCTTGATGCCGTTAGCCTCAGCGATACTCTTGATGGTCTCCGACGTTACGATGGTCTTAACGATGTATTCGTTGCCGGTAAGGCGACCGAGTTCGGCATTGCGAGTGATGAGGTAATAGTGGAAAATGAGTTGGATTTGGTTACCGTTGATGAGGACGTATTCGCCGTTGTTGTCGCGGATAACCAAGCCGATACGGTCGGCGTCGGGGTCGGAAGCCATAACGACTTCTGCGCCTGTTTCTTTAGCCTTGGCGATTGCCATAGCCATAGCCGAGGGTTCTTCGGGGTTGGGCGAAGCAACTGTGGGGAAGTCGCCGCTTTCAACTTCTTGTTCGGGCACGCCGATGATGTTTGTAAAGCCGAAGTTTTTCAACGAGCGCGGGATGAGTTTCATACCGGTGCCGTGAATCGGAGTGTAGACGATTTTGAGGTCGTGATGACGTTTGATGGCTTCGGGACTGAGCGAGAGCGATTTGATTTTTTCGAGGTAGATGCTGTCGATGTCTTCGCCGATGATTTGGATTTTCGACTTGTCGCCTTCGAATTTGATGTCGCTGACGCTTTTCACTTCGTTGACGTAGTTGATAGTGTTAACGTCGTGGGGAGCAATCATTTGCGCGCCGTCTGCCCAGTATGCTTTGTAGCCGTTATATTCTTTGGGGTTGTGCGATGCGGTGATGATTACGCCGCTTTGGCAACCGAGGTGACGAATGGCGAACGACATTTCCGGGGTGGGGCGGCAAGAGTCGAAGAGGTATACTTTGATGCCGTTAGCCGAGAAGATGTCGGCAACGATTTCGGCAAATTTGCGGCTGTTGTTGCGCACGTCGTGACCTACTACGACTTTGATTTCGGGAAGGTCTTTGAATGCAACTTTCAGGTAGTTCGACAAGCCTTGAGTGGCAGCACCTACGGTGTAGATGTTCATGCGGTTGCTACCTGCGCCCATAATGCCGCGAAGTCCGCCTGTACCGAATTCAAGGTCTTTGTAGAACGACTCGATGAGGTCGGTTTTGTCTTCGTTGTCGAGCATTGCTTGCACGGCTGCTCTCGTTTCTGCATCGTATTCGGGAGAAAGCCATTTTTTCGCTTTTTCTGTTACTTGTGCTAATAATTCGTTGTCCATTATTTTTTGAATTTTAAGTGTTTATGTTCGGTTTTATTGGAAACTCAACAAATTTACAAAATAAAAATTGTACACAACAAATTTTGCGGGCAATTTTTTATATTTGTTTGTCGTTTTCGTTGTTTTCTTCGTTTGCGGACTCGTTTTTACGCTCTGCAAGGCGTTCTTTTTTGCGAAGGACGAAATGCAGGAGAACGATGACGCCGGCAGAGATTGCGAGCACGGCATAGTATTCGAGCGGCTTCGAGGTGGCGAGTCCGCGCCCGATGGTTGCCATTACGATGAGGT
Organism: Candidatus Limisoma sp.; assembly: GCA_051872155.1. Lineage (GTDB taxonomy): Bacteria > Bacteroidota > Bacteroidia > Bacteroidales > Muribaculaceae > Limisoma. The sequence goes on along the minus strand of JBJEDO010000135.1, from coordinate 7,759 downwards.
AGACGGCGAGTAGTGCGGGCAAATATGTCGATTTTTTCAGTTTCATTCGATTGTTGTTTTGTATTTTGATGTTTCGGGGTCGAAGCCCTTGAGCTTGCGATAGATTTGAATGCACGCCCAAGCGTCGAGTGCGGCATATTTCTGCTGTGCCTCGGTCAGCTGCGGAGCATCCCAGTTGGAGAGTTGCTGACTTTTGGATATGCGCATATCGAAGAGAATTGCGTAGATTTTTTGGAGACTTGCGTTCGAGATGTTGTAGCTTGGCACGAGTTGCTGTATGTCGATAAATCCTGCGGGATTGAATTTGTAGCTGTGGGCAAGCGAGCCGAAGTCGTCGTGGAGCGACAGTCCGATTTTTGTAATTTTCGGATTGTCGATAATCTGGCTCAACGGAGTGACGTCGTCGAGTTTGCGCACGCGGAAGAGAAAGCAGATGTCGTCGGCGGAGATTTGGATAAGCGAAACGTGCACTTCCGCACCTTTGCGGAAGATGGGGCGCGACTCTGTGTCGAATCCGAGAACGGGGTAGCGCTTGAGAATTTCGACGGCTTTAAGCATATCGACACGTGTGTCGACAACTTTTATCGTGCCGGGAAATTCTTCTCGTGGCAGGGCTGCAACGTCTTCTTTGCTGATTGCTATTGTGTAGTTGTTGTCCATTGTCGTGGGCTATTTCATTGTGAGGAAAGTCGTTGCTTTGTGATGTGTGGCAACAAATTTTTTCAAGTAGTCGAGCGTTTCGGCGGCAATTGTTTTATCGTCGTCGAAAAACGTGTTGTAGATAACGTATCGGAGGTCGATGTTGCGCGAGCGAATGGCTTCGAGCGAGAGCAGCGTATGGTTGATTGAGCCGAGTTGCCCGTTGGTGACCAACGCCAGCGGAAGACGTCGGTCGGCGACGTAGTCGATGGTGAGCAGACTCTCGGTGATGGGCACCATAAGACCTCCGGCTCCTTCCATCAAAATGGTGTCGTAGTCTTGATAAAGTTTCTTTTGCGAGCGCTCGATTTTCGACAGGTCGATGTCGACGCCGTCGATGCGTGCCGCCAGGTGTGGCGATGCGGGGTAGGTCATGATGATTGGCGCCGTGGTGAAGTCGAGGTCGACGGGCTGCATTGGGAGGTTCATCACTTGGCGATGGATGTCGATGTCTTCCGAATATCCGTCGTCGCCGGTTTGTATCATTTTCAGCGTGATTACTTTTTCGCCTTTGGCTGTCAATTGGTTGGCGAGCCAGCCGGTGGCATAACTTTTGCCGACGTTTGTGCCTATTCCGCTGATAAATATTGTTTGTTTCATTGTTGGTTATCGTTTTTAGCGATGATGTATATTGGGTTGAACGTCAAGCAGTATTTTCCGTCGATGGCGGGAATGTTTTGCTCGAGTTCGAGGATTGTCGATTTGGTGATTTGCGACGGCGTTTTGACGGCATTGACGCCGGTCCGATGAAGCGTTGTAAGCATTTCGGCAACGCTGTCGAACGTCATCGTGAACGATTCTTCGCTGATGTCGACGGGAGTCAATCCGGTTTGCTCGACGATTTCGCGCCAGGTATCGGCGCTGTGGTAGACGAGCGAAGACGCGAATGTTCGGCGCAGTTCGCAGTAGTTCTGCGTGCCGAAGGTCGAGAGTATGAGGTATCCGCCGGGTGCAATATGTCGGGCTATGTTGCGGATGAATCGTTTGGGGTTGTTGAACCATTGTATTGCCGAGGTCGAAACCACAAAGTCGATGCCGTCGGGGATGTCGATTGTTTCGGCATCGCCTTTGAGTAGGGTGGTCGTCGGTGTTACAAGGCTCTCGGGAATGTCGGTCAGGTCGTTGAGAATGACGTGCCCGGGATTGATGCTACGGGTGTAGAGTCGGGTGAAGATGCCCGTTCCGCAGCCGATTTCGAGCACTGTCGGACGGTCGATTGCCGGTAGGGCGGACCACTTTTGCATCAATCGTTGCGCAATCTGTGCTTGCCCTTGGGCGTACGAATCGTAGTGTGGCTGACTTTTCTCGAAGCGGCTTTTTACGATTTGCTTGTCGACGATATTGGCATCGATGATTGCTTGAAAACTTTCGGGGCGGTGGAATTGACCTTTCAGCCGAAGACGTATCGCCGAAGTCCGGCTCCATGCGTTGTCTTGGTTTTGCGGCGGGAAAATACGGTCGTTGTCGGCGATGTAGGCTATGTTCCAATTGCGGAACAGGCTGTCGGTCGACGGCTTTTGTCTGCCCATTTCGATGAGTTCGTCGCGCAGCGAGTCGAGGGTGCGCTCGGGCTGATGCTGCCGGAATTCGGCGAAACCTTTGATGCCGCACATCCGCTTTTGGAACTTCACGAGCGACTCTTCGCTGAGGCTGTCGAGTGTGCCGCGGAAGATGCCGACGGGAATGCCGAGCGTGCCGTCGACCGGCGAGAGTGTGCCGTTGATGGCTACGGCTATGGTAGGGTCGATTCGGTTGTCGTAGAGCCAGCGTGCGGCGGCGTAGACACCGAACGACCACGCAAAGACGTATATGTTGTCGTAGCCCGTGGTGATGTCGTCGCCTCGAAATTCGGTATAGTTGTAAGCCACGGCGATGTCGCAACCGTCGACGCTCAGGTCGGCGAAAGGACGTCGGTCCATTCCCCATCCGGCGAAGACGATGATGAGCGACTTGTTGTGCGACTTATGTATATATTCAAATGTCATATTATTCGCTTAATGTCTGCAAGTTATTTGCTTTATATCTGCAAGCAGACGTTTTACGGTGTCGAAGTCGAGCGACGCGTTGAGGCTGATGCGCACGCGCTCGAGTCCTTCGGGTACGGTCGGCTTACGGATGGGCAGAGCGAGGTAGCCGAGCTCTTTGAGTTGCGCTGACAGCTCGAGCGCACGGCTGTTGCTTCTTGCCATCAAGGGCACGATTTGCGAATCGCTGATTTTGCGTCCGTTGATGTCGGCGAGCCCTTCGTTGAGATATCGGCTGATTTCCGCCAAATGCCGACGTTGACTTTGCATTTGTGTAATGCGTTCGACCACGAACGTGCTCCACTTGCACGAAATGGGCGGTATGGCTGTCGAGAAGATAAAACTTCGCGAGTGATTGATGAGGAAATCCTTCATCGTCGGACTTGTGGCGACGAATGCTCCTTGTGAGGCAACGGCTTTGCCGAGTGTGCCGACGAGGAAGTCGATTTGGTCGACGATGTCGAGTCGCTCGCCGACGCCCAGACCGAGACGCCCTGCCACACCGATGGCGTGCGCTTCATCGACGTAGAGCATCGTGTTGGGATAGCGTCGGCGGATGTCTGCCACGCGGTCGAGGTCGCAAATGTCGCCGTCCATGCTGTAGATTGATTCGACGACAATTAGGATGTTGTCGTAGCGGCTGTGGTTGGCTTCGACAATCTGCTCGAGATGGTCGATGTCGTTATGGCGAAAACGCATAAACGGTGCGCGCGAAAGGATGATTCCGTCGATAATGCTTGCGTGCACGAGTCGGTCGGCAACGATGAGTGTCTGCTTGTCGGCAATGGCGGCGATGGTGCCGGTGTTGGCGTGGTAGCCGCTGTTGTAGACGAGGATTGACTTGCTGTAAAGGTCGGCGAGTAGCGATTCGAGTCGGTTAAAGTCGTTTTGGCGCTCCGAGAGCAACCGAGATGCGCACGACGACAGGTAGACGTCGTCGGTGCCGATGCTTGCGAAGAATTCGTCGACCAGCCGACGGTCAGCCCCGATTGCGAGGTAGTCGTTCGAGGTGAGATCGATAAGCGAGTCGCTGCGTTCACCGGGGATGGTGCGCAGACTGCCGTTTTGGCGTGCTCGGATTAGTGATTCTTCGAAGCGATTTGTCATAGTTGCTCGACGATTTTTAGTAGTTTTTCGATTAGGAAGCGCAGTTCGCTGTCGGAAATAATAAACGGCGGCATAATGTAGACCAATCTGCCGAACGGACGTACCCAGATGCCTTCGGCAACGCAACGGCGTTGGAATTCGCCGACGTCGACCGGTTGCTTCATCTCGATGACGCCGATAGCGCCGAGGATGCGCACTTCCGCCACGTTGGCAAACGCTGCCGCAGGTGCCATATCGGCTTTCATTATTCGTTCGATGCGAGTCACGTTGTCGTGCCAGTTCGACTCTTTCAGCAGACGAATCGACTCTATCGCAATTGCGCAAGCGAGCGGATTGCCCATAAATGTCGGTCCGTGCATGAGCACACCGGCATCGCCGCGCGAAATGGTGTCGGCAACGTCTTTTGTCGTCGCCACGGCGCTCATCGTCAGATAGCCTCCGGTTAGTGCTTTGCCGATGCACATGATGTCGGGCATCTCTTGTGCATGCTCCCAAGCGAACAGGCGTCCGGTGCGGCCGAAGCCTGTGGCTATTTCGTCGAAAATCAAGTAGATGTCGTATTGGTCGCAGAGTTGACGCGCTTTCTTCAGGTAGTTCGGATGGTAGAAATACATACCTCCGGCACCTTGCACAACGGGCTCGAGGATGAGAGCGGCGAGTTCGTCGTGATGCTCTATGATGATTTGCTCAAGGCTATCGGTAGCGTGTGGATCCCATTCGTCGTAGAATGCGCACGAGGGCTGCGGCGCAAACCGGCGCGGCGTCAGCGCCGAGCCGAACAGGCTGTGCATTCCCGTCACCGGGTCGCATACCGACATGGCGTTCCACGTGTCGCCGTGGTAGCCCGAGCGGATGGTCACGAAATTGGTCTTTTTCTTGTTGCCGGTGCGGCTGAGCGACGCTTGTATCGCCATCTTCATAGCAACTTCTACCGCCACCGAACCCGAGTCGGCGTAGAATATGTTGTTCATGTTCGGCGGCAAGATTTCGAGCAGCATTTTGCCCAACTGAATGGCGGGCTCGTGCGTGAATCCTCCGAACATTATGTGCGACATCTTTTTGAGTTGCTCGTCGGCTGCCGCATTGAGTCGCGGGTGGTTGTAGCCGTGCACAGCCGCCCACCACGACGACATTCCGTCTACCAGACGCGTGCCGTCGTTGAGATAAATGTTTACGCCCTCTGCTCGCTCTACCGTGTAGGTTGGCAGCGGGTCGATTGTCGATGTATATGGGTGCCAGAGATGCTCCCGGTCAAAATTGTCGGTCATAGTTTGTCCTGTTTTTTTGACAGTTTGTCTATCGAATTGCAAAATTACCTATTTTCGCCGTGCCGTGCAAATTTTTCTTTTTTTAGAACGGCTTAGCCGTGGTTAGCGGTTATTGTTTATCGGTTATTGAATTTCTCTAACCCATAACCTATAACCACTAACCACCGATGAAATCGGTTAAAATTTGCTTTTGCTCTCGATTTGCACTATCTTTGTACGCAAAACAAAACACAAACGGATGAAATCCAATAAAGGAAATACGGCGACGAGCAGTAGAACTCGTAATATAATAAAGGTATTGTGGATAGGTAATGCCATATTTGTTGTAATGTGCATCGTCTTATGGCTGCTGATTTACAACGGAATAATCGGCTATATGCCCCCGGTTAAGGATTTGCGTAACCCGAACGACAAGTATGCAACCCGCTTGTTTACCGCCGACGGCGTCGAGATGGGGCGCTACTTCCAAAGCAAAAACAACCGTATCTACGCCGACTACGACGAGATTTCGCAGAACGTGGTCAACGCTCTGATTGCCACCGAAGACGTCCGCTTCGAAAGCCATTCGGGCATCGATATCCGAGCACTTTCGCGCGTGCTCGTCAAAACAATCCTTATGGGTAATCGCGGCGCCGGCGGCGGTAGTACGATTACTCAACAGCTCGCCAAGTTGCTCTATTCGCCCGAATCCAACGGTCTGTTCGACCGCGCTATGAAAAAGCCCGTAGAATGGGCTATCGCCGTAAAACTCGAACGATACTACACCAAAGAAGAGATTATCCGCATGTATCTCAACCGATTCGACTTCCTCAACAACGCCGTCGGAATCAAGTCGGCTGCTTACGTCTATTTCGGCAAAGATCCTACGGAACTCTCTATCGAAGAGGCTGCTACGCTCGTCGGCATGGTGCAAAATCCGTCGCGATTCAATCCCGTGCGCTACAAAGAACGCACAATGGCTCGCCGCAACGTCGTGCTCAGCCAAATGGAAAAAGCCGGAATGATTACCAAAGCAGAATGCGACTCGCTCCAGGCGCTCGACCTCGTGCTCGACTTTCATCGCGTCGACCATAAAGACGGCATCGCACCTTACTTCCGCGAAGCCATTCGCCTTATGCTCCAAGCCCACAAGCCCTCGCGCAGCGACTACCCCGATTGGGACAAGCAAGGCTACATCGACGACTCTATCGCTTGGGAAACGAATCCCATCTACGGTTGGGCGGAGAAAAATCGCAAACCCGACGGCTCCAAGTATAACATCTATACCGATGGCTTGAAAATCTATACAACAATCGACTCGCGCATGCAACGCTATGCCGACGAGGCCGTCGTAACTCACCTTCGCGACAACCTCCAAAAGGCATTCGACCGCGAAAAATCGCGCAGCCCCTACACGACCAACAAAGCCGAACTCGGCAACGTCACGGTCGAAAGCCTCATAACCAAAGCAATCCGTCAGAGTGAGCGCTACCGCGTGCTCAAACACGCCGGCAAGTCGGAAGATGAAATTATGCGCAATTTCGATACAAGCGCCGAGATGCGCGTATTCTCCTACAGCGGCGAAATCGACACCGTAATGACTCCGCGCGACTCGTTGCTCTACGCCAAGCGATTCCTCCGCGCCGGATTTATGTCGATGGACTCCCATACAGGCTATATCAAAGCATACGTCGGCGGACCCGACTTCAAGTTCTTCCAATACGACATGGCAGGACAAGGACGCCGTCAAATCGGTTCGACCGTCAAGCCATTCCTTTACACCTACGCCTTCGAGCAAGGTTATACACCCTGCGACCAATTCCTCAATGCACAGCCCACCATCACGCTCCCATCCGGACAAGTGTGGCAGCCGCGCAACTCCGGCAGCTCGCGCGTCGGCGAAATGGTTGACCTCTATTGGGCGCTCACGACATCTAACAACTGGATTTCCGCACGCTTGATGTCAGAACTTTCGCCCGCAGCACTCGTCAGAACAATGCACAATTTCGGCATCACCGCCGAACTGCCCGCCGTGCCCGCACTCTGTCTCGGCCCCTGCGACGTGTCAGTGCGCGAGATGGTGACAGCCTACACCGCATTCTCCAACCGCGGTATGCGCGTCGACCCCATCTACGTCACCACAATCACCGACAACGAAGGCAACGTGCTCTACGAAGCGCGCCCCCAATACACCGAAGTGATTAGCGAAGAAGCCTACTTCAAGATGATCGACATACTGCAAAACGTCATCAATAGCGGTACCGGCGGACGTCTGCGCCGTGCACCATACTCAATCACAGCACCCATGGGCGGTAAAACCGGTACGACCAACTCCAATTCCGACGGTTGGTTTATGGGATTCACCCCAAGCCTCGTTTCCGGCGTCTGGGTAGGCGGCGAAGAGCGCTACATCCACTTCAATTCGATGGCACAAGGACAAGGTGCAGCCATGGCACTTCCTATCTACGGCTTATATATTAAGAAAGTTTATGCCGACGCAGCGTTGCCCTACAAGCAGAACGAGCAGTTCCCCAAACCGCCCGCCGGCTTCACCCCGTGCTTCAAAGAGTCGTACGACGTCGACAGCATCTCCGCCGAACCCGTCGAATCCCTCGAAGGCGTGTTCGATTAGAGGTAAGAGGTAAGAGGTAAGAGGTAAGAGGTAAGAGGTAAGAGGTAAGA
>JBJEDO010000134.1:0-2138 GCA_051872155.1 Candidatus Limisoma sp. | reverse complement strand
AACTACTTGCCAACTCGGTAGCAGGCAATTCCGGAGCTGTAACAAGAGCGGTACAACTATAAAAAAGACGATAAAATCTTGCTTGTTTCGTGCTGACCGTACGATAGTTCTTATAATCTACGAGCGTACGCATGTCACCACTTCCATATACTTTCACATCTTCATTTCCGAAAGCAATTTCAATCCGGTATTCTTCGAAAGTCGTACCCAGGAGTCTCTTGCCTCGCAAGCGGAGGTCGCCCAATGCGCCGCCAAAGGGGACATCGCTAACAGTCGTAGTAAACCGTGTCCATTCACCTCCGCCTACGGAATATTCAAAATATTCATCGGATTCAAGACGTAATAAAAGTCCATCTCCATGCGGGTCAAAATTCATCGTAAACGTCTGTTCGCTTGCGGCAGAGAAGGTTACGTAAGGAGTGCCGCCAAACTCACCATTCAGATTAGTCTTTCGATTTGCCTGAATAGGCACGTTGGAGATTGTCTTAGCCTCATCGTCTTCATATTTGACTGAAAAATCGGTGAGTTCATTTTCTTCGCTGTTCGCCAAGAGGAAGATGCTGCACACGTCGGCAGGCGATTCAACAGAGCCGGTGATAGTAGCCGGAATGCTGATGGTTTTAGAAATAGCAGCCTCGTCCGACGCAATTCCGGTGCTGACATTAAAATGCTGATAGCCGGTGTAGCCAATAGTCAGGTCGCCTTTTAGCAACGTAGCGGTTTCGCGCAATACGACCTGCGCCACGGCACGATGCAACGTTACGTTGACGGTCGTGCCATCGGTGACGGTGATGCCTTGCTTGGCGTGGAACGCTTCGGCGTTGGTTGCACTGTCGCTGAGTTTTACTTCGTTTAAGTTTGTGGCATCGTAGTTGTCGCTGCCACGGTCTGCCCAGAAGAGGCAAACGTATTTACCCGGGTCGAGACGCACTGAGAACGTGCTGCTCGTGTATTCCGTTTCTGCCACTACGACGTTGGTTTCCGTTTCATCGTAGATAGCCATAACGATGCGGAAATCGTCGGCAGCGGCGCGCGACTGCACCAATCCGTCGGCGGTGAGGTTGAAAGTCACATTTCCGCCATTGTCGACTTCGTCTAAAATACCGTCCGACTCGCTGCACGATGTGAGCATCGCTACTGCAACGAAACTTAAAAATATATGCTTAAAATTGCTTGATTTCATAACTTTTCTTCATTAATTAGAACCACACATCATAAACTCCATCCCATTCGGTATCGATGCGTATACCACCGCTGTTGGCGCCCGAGGTGAGGAATCGACCAATGACAGTGGTAAGATGATTGCGACGATAGTCGATTTGCGTACCCGCAACGCTGCTTATCACCTTGCCTTGGCTATCAGTAACGACAACCGTAGCGTTGACAAAGGTCGAAGTGCCGTTGACCAAAATCCAGTCGCTACCCAACTCAAGTTCCGTCGCCGAGCCGTCGTAATCGCTGAGCGATGTGCTATACGCAATGCCGCCCACGGCATCGTTAGGCTTTTCGGTTACGACATTGAATCGCGACGGGAAAAAGCCCTCATAGAGCACGCTCACCGTCAGGTCGTCGATTGGCGGGAACTGTTGCGGATTGACGTTGCGCATTTTGAGATATTCCGCAATCTCGTCAGAGTCGACGATGATGCGATATTTCGCCAACGGACGTTGCAAGTCCATAATGACCGTTGCGCCCTCGTCGGTTACAGTCACGGCGTTTTCGTTGCCGTATGCCGCATCCTTGGCATCGGTGTTTGCCGTATAAGGCTCGGTGACGATGTTTATGGCTTTCAGGCTTTCGGTGCTGTAGAACGCATCGGCAAGCGGAGCGGCTGTGCGAGCATAGTCAGCCCAGAGGCGCAAGTCGTAGCTGTCTTCGGCGAGTTGCAGCTCCACCTTGTAGGTACCGTCGTCAAGCAGTTCGGGCGTGAATACCTTATGGAGCACTACCTCGTCGGAGCCGGCTTTGCAGAGCTCAGCCACGCAGCGAAGCACGTAGCCGGCAGCTGCGGCGCGCGATTTTGCCATTTGCGGCGTGAAGTCGGGCATTCCCGTGTCGGGGAGCGTAAATTTCACGGTGAGCGTAGGCAGCGAGTAAGCGCCTTGACTCAATGGAATGACAACGCGCGTCACTTTCTT
>JBJEDO010000133.1:0-9594 GCA_051872155.1 Candidatus Limisoma sp. | reverse complement strand
AGTAAAAACAGCCGTTATAAACAAAAACGGCGCAAATATTTTTCGTATGAAAGAAAATCTCAAAAAAATGTCAGCGATGCTGACCGCAGTTATGATTGCAGTGTTAGCTTCATTCACAATTACATCCTGCGATGATGACGACCCCGAAACGGACATAATCTACACTATGGGAATCTCTAAGATGTCGTCGTCTTCGACTGAAGTGCTAAGCGAAATGGAGGCTATCTACAATGCATATAAAACAGCCGTTAACGTCGACGACAATACTTTCACGATGAAGGGAAACGCTTCCGACTGCGACAAGAAAGTGAAAGAGGCATGCGAGAAAGCCGAACTCTCTCTCAAAGACAAAACTTGGACCGGTTCGTATACTTTCACAGTGACAAACGTGAATAACAAGAGCATCGTTTACGAGCATACATTCTCTAATGACGACAACTTTATATTCTAATAACGTCTTGACAGCATAACCCGTTATTTAGCGCCAATCTCTATAAGTATGAAGGGAAAACGACTTTTCGCGACTCTGTTATCGGTTATTCTGACAACGATTGCTATGACATCATGCTCCGACGACGAGCAACCATTGGAGCCGGTGCAACAGGATAACAAATACTGCTTGATGTTTTATGTATCCGGCGGCGACGAGGCTCACGATAAGTCGTTTTTCCAAACTATAGAATTATCAGCTGAGGCAACAACCGACAACGTAGCCGTCACATGCCTGATGAAGACATCAAGCGAAGGCGAGAACCCGAACCAAGTGGACTACTACATCGGCGAAAACGGAGAACTCCAAAAGGAGGAATCATTCCGTGCGGCTGACAATTTTTCGATTGTCGACCCAAAAAATCTTACAGACTTCATCACGCGAAGCCGCAACGCCTTTCCGGGTCGGAAATACATTCTGATATACGTCGGACATGGAAGTCCGTTCAACATCAAATACGACCTCTCCGACGAGGCTATCAGCATGACACGTTCCACCCTTTACGACGATGGGAAAATGATGGCTGCATCGGTTATGGCAAAAGGCATAGCCGACTCCGGCGTTCATCTACAAGCCATGATAGCCAATTCGTGTCTTCAGGGCAGCATTGAGCACTTTGCCGAATGGGAAGGACTTGCCGACTATCTACTCTGTTCGCCGTTTGCAATTCCCGACGTTGGCTACGACTACGCAACAATGATTAACGACCTCGACACCGGCTCGACAATAGAGCAAGCGCTGGCGAAAACCGCCGAAAGAGCCATTCACGCTTGGAGTGTCTACCAAGACAAGGACAACGAACTCATAAATTACGGCACAATCGTGGAATTGGCAAAAATCAACGACCTGACGCCGCTATGGGACGTACTTGCAGAGACATTCCAAACGATGACCGTCACCGTCGACGACATAAACTACACGATAGACTATCCCGAATTCTACGGCACTGCCATGAGTCAGGGTTATCTGCGCGCATACGATGAAAAGGTGCAATTGAACTACGGCGATTTCTTCGAGAATCTGCGCCCGAAAGGCACTCTCGACATCCCCGACTTCATCAGATATGCGTTCATGTATAGCGGAAATCAGCGAATGGCATCATTGCTAAGTCGGCTCGACTCGGTTCTGTCCGACATCGTTGTGGTGCACATCCAAAGCAACGGCAAGCACGACTTCATCTTCAACGTTTTAGCAGGTAATACTTTGTCTAACCAAGACAACCTAAACCGCTACCGCACATGCCGTTTCGACCGGCTGACCGGTTGGTCTTCTCTCGTTGAAGTTCTTGAGTCTCGTCGCCCGGCAGAATAACACGGTTACAACGGATACTACGAAGTCGGCGAAAAGTTTCAAAACTTTTCGCCGACTTCGTTATTGCGACAATATCAAAATGGTCTAAAAGAGTTCCAACTGCGACGGCACTGAGCGTTGCGGCTTTTCGTCGGGTTCGTCGGTCGACTCAAACGGCTCGTCGAAAGCGCCTTCGCGAGGCTCGAAAGAGATTTCCGCACCTTCCAACGGGTCGGCATCTGCATCGGGTTTGGCTTCGTCTTCGATGGGAATTATCGACGACGGAGGCGTCGGCTGAAGCCAATCGGTGTAGTCGAAATTGTAGTCGATAGCCGAAACGACCGGCTTTTTAGGCTCTTCTTTTTTACGACGTCCTCTCGGTTTGGACTGTTTCGGTTTTTCCTCCGGCTCTGCAACAGCGGCGGGTTGCTCGTCGGGCTCGTCAAACGAGATTGCCTTGCGAGGTTCGCTCTGCTTGGTGCGCAGTTGCTCGTTTTCGGCGCGTAGAGTTTCTATCTCTTGGCGAAGTTTGAGTTCCTGCATACGCTGCGACTCGAGATTGTTGTCGACCAACGCTTGGAGTTGCTTGACCGAATCTTCGAGCCCCGACTTTTCGTCAGTGAGACGTTCGATGTCGGCATTGCGCTCGTCGAGAATGATTTTTTGGTCGTTGAGCGACGCAGTCAGCGTAGTGATTGTTGCTGTGTGCTGTGCCAATTCGGCATCTTTCGACGCCAAGGCGTTGCGCACGTCCGAAAGGCTGTCGAGCGTCGACTGGAGTTCGTCGACTTTCTCGGTAAGTTCGAGCTCTGATTCGGAATGCGTGTTACATTTTTCTTTGAGGGCGTAAGCTTCGTCGGTGAGCGACGTAACTTGCTCTTGAAGGTCGGCAATAATTTGAGCCGATTGCGCAAAAGTTTGCTCTTTTTGCTCCAATTCGGCGAGTCGAGCGGTAAGCGCTTCGTGGTCGGCGCGACGCTGACGCAATTCGGCATCGGACGATTGAGCCGACGCTTGCATAGCGGCGATTGTTTCGTCTTTCTTTGTAAGAGCTTCGTTTTTGAGAGCGATAGCCGTGTCGCGTTCAGCCACAAGCGCCTCGGCGTCGGCAAGACGGCGCGTTGCGTCGTCGAGTTTGGAGAGGGCTTCGGTGAGTTTTGCCTCGGTTTCGGCAATTTGCTGAATGTTTTGGCTGCCTTGAGTGGCACGAGCCTCCGCCAACTGCGTGCGAAGCGTTGCCATTTCTTCGAGCAATTTGGCATTTTCGTCGCTGAGAGCGCGCAGATTTTCTTCGCCGACAGAAGCCACTTTGAGCTTATTCATCAGGCTCTTCGACTCGAGCTGATATTGGTCGCGCTCAGCCTCGGCAGTAGCAATGCGCTGCTCAAGCTGTTGCGCCTTTTCTTTGAAGATGTTCTTTTGCTGGTCGGCGGTTTGCGCACGCTGACGAAGTTCGTCGACTTTGGCTTTTGCCTCGGCGAGTTGTTTCTCGGCAGCGAGTTTCGACTTTTCGATTTCCATAAGTTGCCCCTGCTGGTTTGAACGGAAATTGTCGACGGCAGCAGCGCGAATCTTGCCGACGTAGTCGGAAATGGTTGAGCCGAAGAGTTGCTGCACGTACTGTTTTTCTGCAGCAATGTCGATGTTGTGACGCGCATATTCGGGCAAAGTGGCATTGAGAATCTCGATAACCTTATCGACAATCTCGTTAGCCATAGCATCGTCGACTTTCGCGACGGCATCGACGGCAGCAGGCGCCGCAGCGGCAGGCTCTTCCACCTTCTTGAAGGGATTGATATAAGGCGTTGTGTGATGGGCGGTTATCTCATCATCATCTTTTTCATCGTATTCGTCGGAGAAGCCGAAAAGGCGTTTAAACACATTCATAGCTCTACAAAGTTTAGTCGTTTTTAATAATATCGGGTTTTACCACAATGCCGAGACCGGTTCTACCGTTGATGCCGATAGAAAGCGGCTCGTCGAAATGAACGATTCTGACAAAGTCGGATTCGTAGGTAGCAGGGAGTGCATCAAGGAACTCCATATCGTAGACATCGTCGACGTTACGCGGGTCGACAGTGAAGTAGCCGACGCCGAACGATGTGAGGTTTTGGAAGAAATGCGTACCTTGGCTCGGCTCAATGCGATAGGTCGGCAAAGCCGCCTCGACGATGAGACGCGCCGCGGAGATGTGCGGCCACTTTACGGGGATGCCCAAAGCGCTGTCGCTCGAGCCCCAGCGTCCGGGACCGATGAGCAGATATGCTTGTTCGCGGTCCATAAAGCCGCGGTTGATTTTCTCGATTTCGCGCGCAATGGCGGGATTGTTGAACGACGAGAAATTGTTCGCCTTGACGTAGACGATGTCTCTGACGTTGTCCATTGTTCCGTGGCCGAGCGCCGTCGTGGTTTTCAGCAGGAGTCGACTCGAATCGGTTTCCATAATCTTTTCGTCGAGCATCTCTTTGCGGTCGACAATCGGGCGAATTTGCAGCCAATAGATGGCACCTTTGTTGTCGCCGTTGATGTCGATATTGCCGGCAAACTCGATTTCGACGGGACGGCGCATCTCGCGTTCGCCCTCGGAGAGCATGAAGTCGACCACGTTGGCAAGCGGGAACACGTTGTGCTGCAACACGTTGGCAAACGTCACGACTTTTCGTCCGAAGCCGAAATCGCTGTCGCGAATAATCTGGTCGGCGGGGTCGAAAGTCGAAACCATATATTTGAGGCGTCCGTCTTTGGCGGCGTCTTGCACGCGGAGTTTGAGGATGTTGTCGCCGTCGTCGACCGAGAAGTTGCTCGTATAGTTTTTAGTGTCGAGCGCATAGAATTGAGTCTGAGTGTCGCGAAGCGCCAAGTCGAGAGTGCTTGTTTGGAGCACTTTGTCGGGATGTCGCGGCGAAAAGCGCAGAGCGAGCCCGCCGTCGACGATATATTTCCCCAATCCGACGGCTACTTCAGCCACACCGTCTTCGGGTTGCTCGTCGTTGATGGGATAGTAGTTGAGCGAACGCCCGACGCCGGAGAACGAGGGATAGTAGCAACCGTCCTGGTCCTTGCCCACGACTTCTTGGATGATGATTGCCATCTTTTCTTGGTCGATGAGGTTGCTCGTGGCTGTCATATAAGCCTTGCTGTCGGCGAAGAACACCGAGGCGTAGACGCCTTTGATGGCGTTTCCGAGCAGGCGCAACATCTCGAAGCGGTCGTCGACGTGAGGAATCATATAAGTCGAATAGATTCCGGCAAAGGGTTGGTAGTGCGAGTCTTCGAGCAAACTCGAGCTGCGGATTGCCAACGGCTTGTCGACCACTTCGAACAGGGCGAAGAAGTCTTCGGTGAGGTAGCGTGGCAAGTTGGCTTCGAGGAATCGGTCGAGGATTTGCTCGTCGGGGATGTCGGAGAGCGCTATCGGATAGAGATTGTTCTCCTCCATAAAGTCGTCGAAGATGTCCGTACAGAGCACAATCGTGCGCGGAATCTGCAGGGTGACGCCCTCGAAATTGTCGCAGATGGGATATTTTTTGATTATCGAGTCGATGAATGCCAAGCCTCTACCCTTTCCGCCCAACGAGCCTTGCCCGATGCGCGCAAAGTTGGAATAATGGTCGAATCGGTCTTTCTTGAAGATGGCAACGACGCCGCGGTTTTTCATCTTGCGATATTTCACTATCAGGTCGAAGAAAAACTGCTTGACCTCGGGGGCTTCTTCGATGTTGCGGAATCGATGGGCTTGGATGATTTCGGCGATGGGGAACATTGCACGCGAATAGAGCCAGCGCGAGATGTCGTTGCGCGAAGCGTGGTAGAGCAACGATTCGGCGGGGATGTCGAACACCTTGTTCTGGAAATCTTTCAAGTTGTTGATGCGCATCACCTCTTCGCCGGTCTGGGGATTGCGAATTATGAATGTGCCGAAGCCGAAATTGTCGTTGATGGCGTTACCCAAATCGACGGGAAATTTCTTGCTGTTTTTGTCGAGAAACGACGCTCCGATGGCTTGTGCGTGCTCGGCATTGCAGGTCTCCGACGACTCGATGATGATTGGCACATACGGGTCGCGGCGGCGTATTTCTTGCGCGAGTTTGATGCCTGCCAGCTTGTCTTTGGCGCCGGCGATTGAGAACGATACGTCAGTGACTACGCCGAGGATGTTGTTCTGATATTTGTCGTAGAGCGACATTGCCTCTTCGTAGGTACGGGCGAGCACGACTTTGGGGCGGGCACGCATGCGCAACATTTGCTCGTGCTCGTTGAGCGCCTCGGTCGAGAATATGAGCGACTGCTTGAGCAGGTATTTGTAGAGATGCGGCAGCACCGACGAGTAGAAGCGGACGGAATCTTCGACGAGTATGATGGTCTGTAGCCCGACTTCGAGCACGTCGTTGTCGGCGTTCATCTTGTCTTCGATAAGCTTGATGATGGCGAGCAGCAGGTCGACGTTGCCGAGCCAGCTGAAGACGTAGTCG
Organism: Candidatus Limisoma sp.; assembly: GCA_051872155.1. GTDB lineage: Bacteria > Bacteroidota > Bacteroidia > Bacteroidales > Muribaculaceae > Limisoma. The sequence goes on along the minus strand of JBJEDO010000133.1, from coordinate 3,342 downwards.
ACGCCCGAGAAGTCTTCGTTGGCGAGCCGTCGCGACACTTCGCGCGAGAACGGCGTGAGCACGACGAACGGAATCTGCGGATAGAGTTGGTCGCAACGCTTTGCCTCGCGGAATGTTTCGCCGATGTCGACGCCGGGCATAGCAATGATTAAGTCGTAGCCCTTGACGCTGAGTTCGTGAAAGGCTTCGGCAAAGCCGTTGACTTGCTTGACGCGCGGGGGCGAGCTAAGGTTGAGCGATGTATATTCAAAGTAGAGTTGCTCTTCGACGCGCCCGTCTTCTTCCATCATAAAGGCATCGTAGGGCGAAGCTACAAGAAGGACGTTGTAGATTCGCCGCTGCATAAGATTTTGGAACGCTGTATCGCGAAGGTATAGTTGACTAAGTTGAGCCTCGTTCATCGACGTTAACAGATTTTCCCACAAATATAATAAGAAATCGTCAAAAACGTATGTTTTTGTGCGGCAAATCGGCGATAGGAGTAGCAAAAAAGCGAAAAAGCCGCCGGAAAAGTTTCCGACGGCTTTGTAATATCGATCGAACTGCTCGAATTATTCAGCAGCAGCTTCAGTAGCAGGTGCTTCAGCAACAGGTGCTTCGACAGCGGGCGCTTCAGCCTTGGGAGCTGATTTGCGCGAGCGGCGAGTGCGACCTGATTTCTTGGTCTCAGCCGGTTTGAGCATACTTTCGTTGTAGTCAACGAGTTCGATGAAGCAAGTCTTAGCGTTGTCACCGAGACGGTTGCCGGTTTTGAGGATACGAGTGTAACCACCGGGACGATTTGCAATCTTCTGAGAGATGTTTTGGAAGAGTTCGGTAACAGCGGCTTTGTCTTGGAGATAACTGAAGACAACGCGGCGGTTGTTAGTAGAATCAGTTTTAGCGCGGTTGATGATGGGCTCGGCGAATTTGCGGAGCTCTTTAGCCTTAGCAAGTGTAGTGAAGATTCTCTTGTGTTTGATGAGCGAAATAGTCATGTTCGACAACATCGCATCAAGATGAGCCTTCTTGCGGCTTAAATGGTTTACTTTCTTATTATGTCTCATTGTTATTATTCTTTATCTAATTTGTATTTTGAAATATCCATTCCAAACGACAGGTTCAGACTGGCGAGCAATTCGTCGAGCTCAGTGAGCGACTTTTTACCGAAGTTACGGAACTTGAGCAAGTCGGTTTTGTTGTATTGAACGAGTTCGCCGAGGGTCTCAACTTCAGCGCTTTTGAGGCAGTTGAGGGCGCGTACGGAGAGCTCCATATCAACGAGTTTCGACTTGAGAAGCTGACGCATGTGAAGCACTTCTTCGTCAAATTCTTCGTTACCATCAGTTTCAGTGGTTTCGATAGTGATTTTTTCGTCACTAAAGAGCATGAAGTGATAGATAAGAATTTTAGCGGCTTCTTTGAGGGCGTCTTTCGGGTTAATCGAGCCGTCGGTAGTGATTTCGAGCACGAGTTTTTCGTAGTCTGTCTTCTGCTCAACACGGTAGTTTTCCACTGTGTATTTCACATTGACAATCGGGGTGTAGATAGAGTCGATTGCGATAACGTCAATCGGATCGTTGGGATTTACGTTTTCGTCGGCGATAACGTAACCTCTACCCTTGTTAATAGTGAAATCCATGGTGAAAGAAGCGACTGTCGGGTCGAGGTGGCAAATGACGAGGTCGGGGTTGAGCACCTCGAACTCTGTCAATTCTTTGCCTAAATCGCCGGCTGTCAGGACTTCCTTTCCCGATACGATAATTTTTGCAGAGGCTACATCGTCGGTTTCACCGAGATGTTTAAACCTTACCTTCTTGAGGTTAAGGATTATGTTAGTTACGTCTTCAATCACACCGGGGATGGTAGCGAACTCGTGTTGCACGCCATCGATGCGGATAGAAGATATAGCATAACCCTCGAGCGACGAAAGGAGGATGCGACGCAACGCATTGCCGACTGTTACGCCGTAGCCCGGTTCCAATGGACGAAACTCAAACTTGCCGAAGTGGTTATCGGCCTCGAGCATTAATACTTTATCGGGTTTTTGAAATGCTAAAATAGCCATGGATATTTACAATTTATTATTTAGAATACAACTCGACGATAGACTGTTCCTTGATGTTTTCAGGGATGTCTTCACGCTGCGGGTGGTGCAAGAGTTTGCCACCTTTAACATTCTCATCCCATTCGAGCCAAGGATATTTGCTGTGGTTGAAGCCTGCCAACGAATCGGCGATAACTTCGAGCGATTTAGATTTCTCGCGAACAGCAACAATTTGTCCGGGTTTGAGTGAATAAGAGGGGATGTTAACGACTTTACCATCGACAGTGATGTGACGGTGGCTAACGAGCTGACGAGCAGCAGCACGCGAAGGAGCGATGCCGAGGCGATAGACTACATTGTCGAGGCGAGCCTCAAGCAATTGCAAAAGGATTTCGCCGGTGACACCTTTGGTGCGCTCTGCTTTGTCGAAGAGGTTACGGAACTGACGTTCCAAAACGCCGTAGGTGTATTTCGCTTTTTGTTTTTCGCGCAATTGGTTGCCATACTCTGAAGATTTTCTGCGCTTGTTGGCACCATGCTGACCCGGCGCGTAATTTTTCTTGCTAAGCACTTTATCTTCGCCGAAAATAGGTTCGCCGAATTTTCTTGCTATCTTTGACTTAGGTCCGGTATATCTTGCCATTTCTAAATTCTATTAATAATATTAAAGTTTGCGAATCCTGTCAGTGCAGCCGCGATTGCAGAGAGGTGGTTGAATGCAATCTTTCACTTAAGAACTCAGATAAAAAATTTGTTAGAGCGATTATACTCTTCTTCTCTTAGGAGGACGACAACCGTTGTGTGGAAGCGGAGTGACGTCGATGATTTCAGTTACCTCGATGCCTGCACCTGCGATAGTACGGATTGCAGACTCGCGACCGTTGCCCGGTCCTTTTACATAGGCTTTCACTTTGCGAAGACCCAAATCGTAAGCAACTTTTGCGCAATCTTGCGCTGCCATTTGTGCTGCATACGGAGTGTTCTTCTTAGAGCCACGGAAGCCCATTTTGCCCGCCGACGACCAAGAGATTACTTGACCTTCGCTGTTGGCTAAGCACACGATAATGTTGTTGAAAGAGGAGTGTACATGGAATTGACCCATTGCGTCAACTTTGACGTTTCTCTTCTTTGCTGCGACTGTTTTCTTTGCCATACTTTAATGTTATTTAGTAGCTTTTTTCTTGTTTGCAACTGTTTTCTTGCGACCCTTACGAGTACGGGCGTTGTTCTTGGTGCTCTGACCGCGAACGGGCAAGCCCAAACGGTGACGGATGCCACGGTAGCAACCGATGTCCATGAGACGCTTGATGTTCAGC
>JBJEDO010000132.1:0-9753 GCA_051872155.1 Candidatus Limisoma sp. | reverse complement strand
ACGATAAACGCTACGCACGCCTGGTAGGTCGCACCGAGGCGCGGGATAGCGGAGCGTTGCTCCGCGGTTAGGAGGTTAAAAGGTTATAAGGTTAATCGGCAGCTGACGCTGCGTGTAATCAAGCAAATATATATCGTGTTGTCTTATTTCTTCAGGTTTTGAATCCAGTCGGTTATGTCGGCGAGGAGTGTTGTGTCGATTGTTGTTTCGCTGGTGCCGTATTCGTTGACGGTGCCGGTTTTGCACGGGTGCATGTAGTGGCTGAGTTCGCTGTAGGTTTTGATGGTTGCGACGCCGTCGGGCAATGCCTTGAGCGCCTGTACGTTACGGTCGGGGTCGACGTTCAGGTCGCGCAAGCCGATGGCGACGAACACGGGGCAACGGATTGCTTTGAGTGCGTCGGTCGGGTCGGTTGCGATGAATGAGTCGAGCCAGGGCGAATCTTGTTTGAGTACGGCGGTAAGGTTTTCGATAAGCGGGTCGGGGAGGTCAATTCCTTTCGACTTTGCAGCCATTTCGACGGCGGAGCGTTCGCGCGGCATAAATTTTGCAGGCACTGCGCGTAGTTTGAGCACTTCGTCCATCACCGTGCAATATTTTTCGGCAAACGAAGCGGGCACGCCCATTGCGGTGAGCATTGCTTTGTTTTGGATGATGAGGACGTCGTTTCCGCTGAAAGCCGGTCCGGCGAGGCTTACTACGAAGTCGACTTTTGCGTCGGCGGCGAGCAGATAGCCGATAAGTCCGCCTTCGCTATGTCCGAGGATTCCGATTTTTGAGAATTCGCCGGTTTTGCGTAGCGCTTCGACTGCAGCGAGAGCGTCGGCGGTGTTGCTTTTGACGGTAACGGTTGCCGGATTGCCTGTCGACTGAGCCGTGCCACGGTCGTCGTAGCGTAGGCTTGCCACGCCGTTTTTGGCGAGATGGTCGGCGATGACAGCCATCGGGCGGTGTCCCATGAGTTCTTCGTCGCGATTTTGCTGACCGCTGCCGCTAACCATGACAACTGCCATCGGGCGATTTTTCTTTTTGTAGCCGACGGGGTAGGTCAGCGTGCCGGCGAGAGTAGCGTCGGCGGCGTCAATCGTCATTTCGCGCGTTTCGTAGTCGAAAGGCGGTTGCGGCGTCTGCGGGCGGTTGTATTCAATTCTGCCGCGGACGAGATTCATCGGGAAATCGTGTCCGGCTTGAGTGTATTTGCCGAAGATTGTGTCGTTTCGGAGTTCGCCGGAGTAGGTTGCGCCGATTCGGTCGATGGCTATTGCGATAGCGTTGCCGTCGGCGGTCCCCTTTGCTTCCAACCCGGAAGCACCTTGGTCGGGGCTGCCGAAAGAGCAGGCGTAGCCGTCGTCGGTGGCGGTGAGTTCGAACACGAGGCGAAGCGAGTTGCCTGCAAAAGAGAGTTTTCCAATCCAGGAGCCTGCGAAGTCGGCGGCGGAGGCGCTCAGGGCGACGAGCGCGGCGGCGATAAAGGTAATTCGTTTCATAGTAGTATTTTAGATTGTGTTATGACGGTCGATGACCCAGCGGAGGAAGTCGTCGAAAGAGGGTTGGAATGCGCCGTAGCTTTTGCGTTTTCCGTTTTGAGTGCCGACGATGGTCCACTGATTGGCGGGCGCCATTTCGAGCGTATAGTATGCGCAGGCGTTCGCCGTGGTGCGTACGAATACGGCGTCGAAAGCGGGATGTCCGGACTCTTCTGGTTCGGGAAATACGTAGACGTGGAGTTGCGCGGTGTCGTCGATTCGGAACGCCTCGTGCTGGAATTCGTCCCAGTTGAATCGCACTTCGGGATAGTTGTTAAGGATTACCGACTGCCAGTTTAGTTTGTCGGCGAGAATGCCGTGGTCGACCACGCCGGCGTTGATGTCGTCGACGAGTTGTGGAATCCATTGATAAGCGACGAAAATGCGTCCGTCGACCGCTGTTTGTTGATTCATTGTTTTTGGTTTTTTGGCAAAGATAGTAAAATGTACTTAATTTATAAGTTAATTGTTTGTGTTTTTCAAAATTATATTATACTTTTGTAGAGTACTTAACTTTTAAGTTTAGATGAGGCAGAGATACAGCATAGAATTAATCGAAGAGCACGAGAATGTGAATTTCTATAGTATTCATTTGGATGAGTGTGAGTTGTCTGAATTTGAGCGCTTCTTCGAGAAATTTCCGATTGGATGTGAATATGATGAAGAAGTAGATGTTATCATCTCTTGGCTTGATAAAATTGGAGAAAAAGGTGCTTTGGAGCGCTATTTTCGCCCTGAAGGAAAGTATGGTGACGGAGTAGGAGTTATTCCTATTGATGTTGGAAACAAATTGCGACTGTATTGCTTAAGAATTTCGGACAAAATACTGATATTCGGAAATGGCGATATAAAAGACTCCGACTCATGGCAAAATAGTGAAAAACTTGCTCCTTATGTTGAAATGCTTATAGAAACAAGTCGTTTTATAGCCTCTCGCATAAGGGATGGAAAAATTTTCATAGTAGACAAAGAGGTTATTGGCGATTTAAGTTTTATACGCGATGAAAAGAAGTAGCATAGTAGAAGAAAGACGGCGTAATGTAAATCCGGAAGTAAGGCGGATGGTAAATCTTTCGTTCAAGATTGTAGACCGTATTCATACTATATTGGAAACCAAAGGCTTGAAGCAGAAAGACCTTGCGTTGCGGTTGGGCAAAAATGAGTCGGAAATCAGTAAGTGGATGCGAGGGACTCATAATTTTACGATTGATACGCTCGTTTCTATTGAAGATGCTCTTGGGGAGCCAATCATTTCGGTTTGCCAACCGAATCAAGTTGCAGCGACGGTATAGCGTTGCTCGGGTAGTACCGGGCTAAAGTGACAGTATCGTATTTTGATGTGCAATTTTTAGACAATAACAACCGACTGCTGCATTAAAAATTTGCTTTTTCGTTTGATTTGCATTACTTTTGTAAACTCAAACCAAAAACGAAAAATGTCTGTAGCCACCGAAAGTGAACAAATCGTCCCGATAAAGTTCCTGCCGCACTATAAAGAAGTGCTGTGGGGTGGCACGAAAATATCAGAATATAAGGGCGTGGATTTGCACGACTTGAACGTCGGCGAAAGTTGGGAAATCTCGGCGGTGCCGGGTGCGGAGTCGGTCGTTGCAGAAGGACGCGATGCAGGTTTGACAATCACACAACTTATCGAAAAATACGGTTCGCGGCTTGTCGGCAAGACGGTCTACGACGAGTTTGGCACGACGTTCCCGCTACTGGTGAAAATCATCGATGCTAACAAGGATTTGTCGTTTCAGGTTCATCCCGACAATGCGTTGGCACGTGCGCGTCATAACTGCTTCGGCAAGACGGAGATGTGGTACATCATAGATTGCCGCCCGGAGGCGCGACTCTATGCGGGTCTAAATCAAGACACTACGCCGGAAGACTATGAGCGTCGCATTGAGGACGGCTCGATTATGGACATCGTGACATGCCACGACACTGCGCCGGGCGACATCTATTTTCTTCCGCCGGGCTGTACGCACTCGATTGGTGCGGGCAATCTGTTGGCGGAGATTCAGCAAACGTCGGACATCACTTACCGCGTCTACGACTATAAGCGCCGCGATGCTAACGGCAACTATCGTCAACTGCATACTGATTTGGCTCGTGAGGCGGTAGACTATCGTGCGTTCGACAGCAAAATGGCATACGAGAAGGACGAGAAGTGCTCGAAATTGGTCGACTGTGAGTTTTTCCGCACGTCGCTGCTGAAGGTCGACGGTGAGCAATGCTATCACAACGAGCGCGACTCGTTTTTGATTGTTATGTGTATCGAAGGCGCTGCGCAAATCGGCTCGACGTCGCTGCGCCGCGGCGAAACGGTGCTTGTTCCCGCCGAAATGAAAGACGTTGACATTCAAGGCATCGGCACGCTCCTGCTGGCAACGGTGTGATGAGAGGTAAGAGGTAAGAGGTGCTGCCGAGAAACGATTCCTGATAAACGATAAACGCTCAACGATTCCCGATAAACGTTTTTCTTTTGACCGTTTTCGCTTTGTTTTTTGTGCGATTTGAATTATTTTTGCAGTATGTAAAGCACAGTGGCTAAACTAAACCGAAAACACGATGATGGATTTTTTTAACATAACGTTTCCGTTGACCGACCCAACGTGGATTTTCTTCCTGATGTTATGCATCATCTTGTTTGCGCCGCTGCTTCTGGGAAAACTCAACATACCACATATCATAGGACTTATCCTTGCCGGAGTGGCAATCGGCGAGCACGGGCTTCATTTGCTCAACCGCGACAGCAGTTTTGCACTGTTCGGCAACGTGGGGCTATACTATATTATGTTTCTTGCGGGATTGGAAATGAATATGGACAATTTCCGCTCGATACGCGGCAAGGCTGTGACTTTCGGCATCTTAGGGTTTGTTATTCCGATGCTAATGGGCTATGCCGCGAACGTGTGGGTGCTGGGCTATGCGGCAATTCCGGCTGTGCTGATGGCGGCGATGTATGCGTCGCACACGCTTGTTTCGTACCCGATAGTGGCGCGCTACGGCGTGTCGCGGCATCCGAGTGTGAGCGTGTCGGTGGGCGCAACGGCGATAACCGACTGCTTGACGCTTTTTGTGCTGGCAATCGTCGGCGGACAGTTTAAGGGCGAGGAACAAGACTCGCTGTTGTGGCTTTGGCTGATTGTGCGCGTTGTGGTGCTCGGCGGACTGATTGTATTCTTTTTCCCGCGTCTCGGGCGCTGGTTTTTCCGCAAATACAGCAACGGCGTGGTGCAGTTTATATTTGTGCTTGCGCTGGTGTTCCTGTCGGCGGGCTTGATGAAACTTGTCGGCATGGAAGGCATTCTGGGGGCGTTCTTGGCGGGCTTGGTGCTCAACCGGCTTATTCCTCACGTGTCGCCGCTGATGCACAACATTGAGTTTGTCGGCAATGCGCTGTTTGTGCCATACTTCCTGATAGGGGTTGGTATGCTGATAGATTTGCGCGTGTTTTTCGGCAGCCTGACGGCGCTGAAAGTTGCCGGCGTGATGATTGTTATGGCGTTGATATCCAAGTGGGTATCGGCGTGGGCTACGCAGAAAGTGTGTCGGATGACGAGTCTCGACCGACGGATGATGGTCGGGTTGAGCACGGCACGTGCGGCGGCGACGCTTGCCGTTGTGCTTGTGGGCTATAACATAATTCTTCCCGACGGGAGTCACTTGCTCGGCGAGGAAGTGCTCAACGGCGCGGTTGCGCTGATATTGGTGACGTGCATCGTCAGCTCGTTTGTCACCGAGCAGGCGTCGCGGCGCTTGGCGCTCGACGAGTCGGCGATGAACAACAGTGCTACCGACGACGATAGCGAGCGCATACTTGTCGGCGTGTCGAACGACGAAACGTCGAGCCATCTCGTCGACCTTGCTCTGCTCATACGCAATCCGAAACTCAACGATAACTTGGTGGCGCTCAACGTGGTAACCGATGGCGGACGTACAAACAATTCGCGGCGTAGCAAGCGCCTGTTGTTGGCGGCGTCGAACGTGGCGAATGCCGCCGGAGTGTCTATAAAGACGATGAGCCGCTTCGGCATGAACGTGGCTTCGGGCATCGTGCATACGCATAAAGAACAGGAAACCACCGAACTGATTATCGGCTTGCACCGCCGCGTGAACATTATGGATTCGTTCTTGGGCGGGTTGTCGGAAACGCTGCTCGACGAGGTTCGTCGCGAGGTGATGGTGGTGAAGATGCTGATGCCGTTCAACACGATACGTCGCATCGTCGTGGCCGTTCCGCCGAAAGCCGAATATGAGGCGGGCTTTACCAAATGGGTCGACCACCTGACGAAGATGGCGAGTGCTATGGGCTGTCGCATCTACTTCCACTCGAACGAGCGCACGCTCGAATATATTCGCCGCATAACGTACAGCCGTCCGATAAAAGACAAAGTGTCGCTGCAGGTGCTGGAGTCGTGGGACGACCTGTTGATGCTGTCGGCGGCGGTCAACTACGACCATCTGTTGGTAGTTGTCACAGCGCGTCGCGGCTCGATTTCGTACGACAAGTCGTTCGAAAACCTGCCCGGACTGCTTACGCGCTATTTCTCCAACACGAGTCTGTTGCTTCTCTATCCCGACCAGCACGGCGAGCCGACGGCGCTGCAAGCCTTTGCCGACCCGATGCAGGGACACCTCAATCCGGTGTCGTGGTCGACAACGATACGACACAACTACGACGTTGTTCGTCGGTGGTTGCACTCGAAATTCAGCAGATAATACCTATAATTATAAGCAGAGCGGCGTAGATGAGCATGTTGCGCGCCGTAGCGCCCAGCAGCGGGTTGAGCGCGGCGCCGCTTGAGGCAACGATGCGTCGCCAGGTTGAGTAGTGTAGTCCCAGATAGATAATCGGCGCGAGAATGTAGACGTTGCGCAGCCCCCAAATACCCATAGTGAGCACTGCTCCGGCGAGTCCGAACAGGAGATAAGCCACGGCGGCGGTGCGGCGTCCGAAGATGACGACAGTTGTGCGCTTTCCGGCGGCGCGGTCGTCGTCGACGTCGCGGTAGTTGTTGACAATCAGCACGTTTACGCCGAGAAGTCCGATACCAACCGAGCCGGCAACGACGTAAGCGTCGAGCGTTCCCGCTTGGAGGTAGTAGGTGAGCGTGACGGGTACGACGCCGAAGAAAGCGAGCACGGCGAGGTCGCCCAGCCCGTGGCGCGACAGTGGGTAAGGTCCGGCGCTGTAGGCGAGAGCAAAGACGGCGATTGCGATGCCGACGGGCACGAGTTTCCATCCGCCGAAAGGAATCAGGCAGCAACCCACGGCGCACGCCGTTGCCAGGGTGGCAAAAGTGGCGCGGCGCATGGCTTTGGGAGAGATGTCGCCTTCGGTCACGCCGCGGCGAAAGCCTTCGCGTCCCGGGCGGTCGCTGCCGTTCGCCCAGTCGTAGTATTCGTTGGCGAAGTTTGACGTAATTTGAGCCAAAATGGCGAAAACGAGGCATAGCGCGGCGACACCCGGGCGAAAGCAGCCGTGGGCGAGAGCGTAGGCGCAAGCCACGAGCACTCCGGCGGTCGACACCGGCAGCGTGCGCAGTCGCATAGCCTCAATCCAAGGACGAACGTTCATGCTAATATTTGTTGTGCGACGAGATTTCGTCGGCGGGTTTGCGTATTTTTTCGCGAAGGGGTTGCGACGAGTAGCCGATGGCGATGTCGAGCAGGACGCGTCGCGAGCGGGGAATGCCCAAGAGGCGACGCACTTTCGGCTCGTCGAACCAGCCGAGAATGCAAGAGCCGAGTCCGAGGTCGGCAGCGGCGAGGGTGATGTGCGCAGCCAAGATGCCGCAGTCGATTAGCGGAAAATGCTTGTTCTTAATCCAGCCGCCGAGTCGTGCCGTGAAGTTCGGTTGCTCCATAACGACGACGATGTGGCAGGGCGCCTGCGAGGCGAATTTGTTCATTCCGACCGACTGTAGAGCGTCGGCGAGTTCGGCGCATTTCGTCGGCTCGTCGACCACAATAAGGTGCCACGGCTGCGAGTTGCAAGCCGAAGGCGCAAGGCGTGCGGTTTCGACGATTTTAGCGATTTTTTCGGGCTCGACGGGTTTGTCGAGGTAGCCGCGGTCGCTTTGCCGATGCTCGACCAATTCGTGGAAGTCGTTCATAGTCAGACTATTTGGCAAATTTCATCAGTCGGCTAAGGTATTTGCCGATGATGTCGAATTCGATGTTGACAACCGTTCCGACGCCGATTTTGCAGAAGTTCGTATGCTCGAATGTGTAGGGAATAATCGCCACTTGGAAACTGTTTCGCTGCGAGTTGCAGACGGTGAGCGACACGCCGTTGACCGTCACCGAGCCTTTTTCGACGGTGACGTAGCCTTTGCGCACCATTTCGGCGGGCGCGTCGTAAGAGAAAGTGAAGTAAGTGCTTCCGTCGACCGAGTCGACAGCCGTGCAAACGGCGGTTTGGTCGACGTGGCCTTGCACGATGTGGCCGTCGAGGCGTCCGTTGAGGAGCATGCTGCGCTCGAGGTTTACCAAGTCGCCGACCTTGAGCAGTCCGAGGTTGCTGCGGTCGAGGGTTTCTTGAATGGCGGTAACGGTGAAAGTGCCGTCGCCCGGGAGGTCGACCACGGTGAGGCATACGCCGTTGTGAGCGACCGATTGGTCGATTGTCAACTCGTCGGCAAACGGGCATCGCATTGTGATATGTAAGTTGCCGGCTTCGGAACGTAATCCGACGACTTCGGCTGCTGTTTCAACAATTCCTGAAAACATAAGAAATCTAAAAATCAAAGGGTTAAACGTCAGTGTCGGTGTGTCATAATAGCCAATCTGCTGCGTTGCCATCGTCTTCGGGCTCGGTCATGTACTATCAAGTACACTCCCATCGCCCTCAACCTCGGCGCCTTGCATCTTGACCATTCAAACGCATCGGTTTACAAAGTTACGAAATATTTTTCGATAAACGCGATAGCGGCGGCGGTTTCGCTCCTGATTTGATGAAAATTAGGTAAAAAAAAGAGAGCGGATTCTTGCGGGTCCGCTCTCAGTCCAAAGGCGGGTTGGGCCTTTGTTGTGTCGTCATCCATCCATTCGATATTCACATACTTCTTTTCTGTCAACGACGTAGGGAAATTTAGACTAAATGATTAAGGTTGAAGTGTAAATTTTTGTTCTTATCTTTCTTCTTGTTACAAAGGTAAATCGAAAATATTTCATAACCAAACTTTTTCCAAAAAAAATGCAACTTAGTATCGTTTTTAAACTAAATTTACACCTATTTGCAGTGTTCGGTTATTTTTTTAACGACCATTCAAACCCGTCTTTAGTATCTTTCACATCGAAACCGATTTCTTTAATTTTGTCGCGAATGAGGTCGGAAGTCGCCCAATCTTTTTTCGCTTTAGCATCGTTTCTGATTTGAAGGAGAAGGTCGACGGCTTTCTCAAACGGCTCGAGTGCGTTAGCGTTAGAGCCTTCGACGATGTCGGTTTTGATTCCGAGGATGTCGATGAGGAAAGTCTGATAAAGGTCTTTAAGTTCGTCGATTTGTTCGGCGGTAAGCGAAGCTTTTCCGTCGTTAGCCGAGTTGATAACCTTGCAAGCGTCGAAGAGGGTCGAAATGACCGTCGGGGTGTTGAGATCGTCGTCCATTGCCTCGTAGCATCGCGTGCGGTAGTTGCTGACGTCGACCGTTGAGGTGTCGGCGGGACTGAGCGCGAGCATACGGCGGTAGCCTTCGAGCATGCGGTCGAGCGCTTTTTCGGCGGCTTGGAGGGCTTCGTTAGAGAAGTCGACGGTGCCGCGGTAGTGCGCTTGGAGCACGAAGAAGCGGATGGTCATCGGCGAATAGGCTTGCGCGAGCAACTTGTGGCTGCCGCTGAAAAACTCGTCGAGCGTGATGAAGTTGCCCAGCGATTTGCCCATCTTTTGACCGTTGATGGTTATCATATTGTTGTGCATCCAGTAGCGGACGGCTTCGTGACCGTTATGCGCCACGGATTGGGCGATTTCGCATTCGTGGTGGGGGAATTTGAGGTCCATACCACCGCCGTGGATGTCGAAAGTTTCGCCGAGATATTTTTCGCCCATCGTCGAGCATTCGAGGTGCCAGCCGGGGAATCCTTCGCTCCAGGGTGAGGGCCAGTGCATGATGTGCTCGGGTGCGGCTTTCTTCCAGAGGGCGAAGTCGCAGGCGTTATGCTTTTCGGTCTGACCGTCGAGTTCGCGCGTAGTCGAGAGAAGTTCTTCAACGTTGCGT
>JBJEDO010000131.1:0-9784 GCA_051872155.1 Candidatus Limisoma sp. | reverse complement strand
GGCGCCGACATTTTCGTCGATTGCCGGGTCGTTGATATCGGAGATTTCGACGCGTTCGGTAATGCGTTGTTTATTGGGAGTGAACAGGTCAAGACCGTGTTCGTAGATATTGTAAACACCTTTGAATTTTGCACCGATATTGATTGGCCAACTGAGAGGACGCACTTTGATTTTCAGCTCGCTTTCGAGTTCGTCGAGGATGTCGAAGGGGTCGCGACCTTCACGGTCGAGTTTGTTGACGAAGATAATCACCGGGGTGTTGCGCATACGGCACACTTCCATAAGTTTGCGCGTCTGCTGCTCAACACCTTTTGCAACGTCGACAACGATAATTACGCTATCGACAGCCGTAAGCGTGCGATAGGTGTCTTCGGCAAAGTCTTGGTGACCGGGGGTATCGAGGATGTTGATTTTATAATCTCCGTAGTTGAATCCCATAACGGAAGTAGCGACCGAGATGCCGCGTTGCTTCTCGATTTCCATCCAGTCGGACGTTGCTGTCTTTTTGATTTTATTTGATTTTACGGCACCGGCAACGTGGATTGCACCTCCGAAGAGCAAGAGTTTTTCGGTAAGAGTAGTTTTACCGGCATCCGGGTGACTAATGATTGCGAAAGTGCGACGTTTGCTGATTTCTTCTTCTAAGTTTGCCATATTATAAGTTGTCGTAATCTTCTTTATCGAAAAGTGGAGAAATTTTGTCTTTGTGATAATAGTGAGCGAGAGTCGACACAAATTTGGTAATTTGCGTCACCGCTTCGAGTGTCTGTTTCGAGATTTCTTTGTGTTGCATACGCAATAGCAAGATACCGTATAGCGCGTTAAAGCAAGTCTCAATCTCGCCGGATTTGTTCTCACCGGCACGAGCGCGCAACTCAACTATAAACGGCAACGTGCGATAGAATTCGGCGCCGTAGCCGGGATACTTGGTTGAGCGGAGAAGCATTGTGTGCAAATCGACAAGGTTGATAATTACGTTCTTGTTGATTTGTAGATGTCCTGTCTGCATAACGCCTTCGGCACGCATCATGTCGATTAAATCGGCAAACCAATTAGTGACCGATGCGGCTCCGGCTTCGTCAAGACCGTACGACGGTATTACCGTGGCTTTTATTTTTTCGATATCGCAGTCGTTTGCTCTGATAAGGTCTTCAATCTGCCACATATAGAGCAAATATTCTGCTATGTTTTGTTTGCGCAGTTGTTCCGCCGTGAACATATAGACTAACCGAATTTGCTGATTTTTCGAAGATTTGCTTCGTTGAGAATCTTGATTCTGCGACCGTCGACAACGATAATGCGCTCGTTGACGAATGCCGACAGCGTACGAATCGCGTTAGACGTCGTCATATTCGAAAGGTTTGCCAAATCTTCGCGCGACATATAAATGTTCAGCGTTTCGCCGTCGTCTTCGTAGCCGTAGTTGTCAACGAGAAGAGCCAACGCTTCCGCCAAACGTCCGCGGATGTGCTTTTGTGTCAGGTTGACGATTTTCGTATCCGAACGACCGAGGTTGTGCGACAATTCGTGGATAAAGAACCATGCCAATTGTCGATTTCTGTCAATCAACTCCGAAACGACCTTCATCGGAATTGCACCGACCTCCGATGCTTCCATTGCAATTGCGCCCGAAACATACGGCTCGTTGGCGAAATATGCTCTGTGACCGAAATACTGAATCGGACGAATCAAGCGAATGATTTGCTGACGTCCGCCGATTCCTTCTTTATATTTCTTTACTTTACCTTTGATTAGGCACCACAAAAATTCCGGCGTTTCCTTCTCTGCATAAATTATTTGATTGCGTTTGAAATTGTGCAGAGTGAAATTTTCGAGCACAACGCGTTTGTCTTCAGACGACAGCGCGTTCCAAAGTCCGGACAAATCCTCCTTAATAACTGTTTCTAAGGCTTCTCTTGAGATCATTTTAATTACAGTTGCTATACAAGTATGCTTTAGAGCACAAAATTACATCATTTTAACCTAATAACAAAATTAGAGGTTAATTTTTTTGTTTAAAGCATATTGATTGCCGGGAAGAGCACGGACGATGCCACGAAATTCGAGGTCGATTAGCGTGCTGAGGATTCGGTGGAACGGCATCCCGACGTTTCCTGCCAGTGCGTTTACGTTAACGGTTTCGCGTTCGCTGATAACGTCATAGATTTTTTGCTCCTCCGGACTTAATTGCGGGAAAAGTTCGAGTTCGACGGGACCTTCTTTCTTCTTTTCCCACCCCATCGCGTCGATTACGTCGTCGACGGACGTTATCAACGAAGCGACGTTCTTCTTTATCAGTTTATTACAACCTTCGGAATATTCATCCCCTATCCTACCCGGGAAAGCGAACACGTCGCGCCCGTAGTTGAGTGCAACGTTAGCGGTCACCAAAGCGCCGCCTTTGAAGGCTGATTCCATCACTATCGTGCAATCTGCCATAGCGGCTATCAACCTGTTTCGAGCAAGGAAATTCGACCGATGCACTCGTGTCGAAAACTTATACTCCGACACGATAGCGCCGCCGGAGCGAACGATTTCGATAGCATCGCCGCGATGCGCTGCAGGATAGATTGTGTCGAGTCCATGCGCAACGACGGCTATCGTTGGCAGTCCGCAAGCGAGTGCCGCTCGGTGTGCCGTGATGTCGATGCCGTAAGCCAATCCGCTCACGACAACGACGTCATTTCCCACCTTTTCTTTCAACCCGCTCACAAAACTTTTGCACAGTTCTATTCCATAAGCGGTAGAATGGCGTGTGCCGACAATGCTGACAATCTTTGCGCTGTTTAAGTCGCAATTGCCGGCGCTGAACAACAGCAACGGCGCATCGGGCACAGTCTGGAAACGCGTGGGGAACGAGTTTTGACGATAATAGTGCACGCCGACGTGTTTGCGCTCCGACTCTTCGAGGGTTATTTCCGCATCGATGAGCAACGCGTCGCGATAGTCTTTCTTGAGCAAACGCGGTGTGAGTTGCGTAGTGCTCTGGAGTTCTTTCTCAGAGATGCGGAAAAAATCCTCCTCCGAACCAACGATTGACAGTATTTCATTGGCGATATCGATTGTAATTCCCCTTATCGATGCAAAGGCTACTTGATAAATCGTTGGTTTCATAATTCGGTCTACAAAAAGTCTTTAAAGATTTCGGCAAGCATATCGCCGCGGTCGAGTTTGCCGTTTTCGAGGCAAACGCAACTTACCACGGCTTTTACGCACTGATGTCCATCGAGTTTGAAAATGTCTTGGTGGAAAATAAATCGTACGCCTTTGCGCTCCAGCCACAGACGACTCAAAAACTCGTCGTCGCTGCGCAAAGGTTCTTTATACTCAATTTCCACTTTGTTGAGCACGGGGATTATGCCACGCTGTTGCATTTCGGAGAACGAGATTCCGTTTTCGGCGCAAAAGCGATGGCGCGTGTGCTCAAGATAGTGAAGATAGTTAGCGTTATTGACTATTCCCTCCGAGTCGAGTTCGTAGTCGCGCACTTGCATCTGCAAGGTGTAAACATAGTCCGCCATTATCCTATGCGATTTATTGTCATTCTCAATTCGGTAAGGCGTTCGAGCATACCTTCAATCTTGTCGAGACTGAGCATATTTGCGCCGTCCGACTTCGCCACTGCGGGATTGGGATGCGTTTCGACAAACAATCCGTCGGCACCGCATGCTATACCGGCACGAGCCATCGTCTCGATAAGGTGAGGCAGTCCGCCCGTCACGCCCGCCGTCTGATTGGGTTGCTGAAGCGAGTGTGTCACGTCGAGTATCACCGGAGCATACTGACGCATCGTCGGAATGCCGCGAAAATCGACCACCAAATCTTGATAGCCGAACGTGGTGCCACGCTCGGTGATGGCAACATCCGTATTGCCGGAATCGATTACCTTTTGCACGGCAAATTTCATTGCCTCGGGCGACAAAAACTGACCTTTCTTAATGTTGACCATCTTGCCTGTACGAGCAGCAGCAACGAGCAATTCGGTTTGGCGGCACAGAAAAGCCGGAATCTGAAGCACGTCGACGTATTGCGCGGCAAGCGCAGCCTCTTCGTTGGTATGGATGTCGGTTACGACGGGCACGTTGAATTCCTTGCGTACTTTCGCCAACACCTCCAATGCTTTTACGTCGCCGATGCCGGTGAACGAGTCGATACGCGAACGATTTGCCTTGCGATAACTTCCCTTGAAGACATAAGGGATGCCCAGTCGGCGAGTTATTTCTGAAATATGTCCGGCAATGTCTATCGCCATCTGCTCGCCCTCGATGACGCACGGTCCGGCAAGGAGAAAGAAATTACCGTTTGCTGATGATTTTAGAGTCTGTATCATTGTTTTGTCATTTGTATTTTCGAATGTACTGCCGCACAAGCAAAGATGCCCGCAGTCTCGGTACGCAGTCGACTTTCACCGAACGTCACCGGCTTAAATCCGTTCTCCAACGAAAGTGCCACCTCTTCGGCGCTGAAATCGCCTTCCGGACCTATCATAACGAGCACATTGCCGTCGGGCGTATATTCTTGCACGAAATTTTTACGCTCCGTGTTTTTATCGCAATAGGCAATAAAGCGCTGTCCGTCGAAGCCCGACCGAATGACGTCGGCAATCGGCGTAAGTTCGTCGACGACGGGCAACGAGGTCTTCAACGATTGCTTCATTGCCGACACGGCTATCTTGCGAAGACGGTCGACGCGGAGCACCTTGCGCTCGGAATAGCGGCATAGTATCGGCACAATCCTGTCAACGCCCATTTCCACGCATTTTTCTACCATCCACTCGAGGCGGTCTATGTTTTTTGTGGGAGCAATGGCTATCGTGATGTTGCAACTCCAATGCGGCGGGATGGTCAGTCGGTCGACGATTTCTACCTCGCATTTTTGCTTCGATGCCTCAACAATCTTGCACCGAAACAGGTTTCCTTTGCCGTCGACCACCTCAATGATATCGCCGGCAACCAAGCGCAAAACGCGCACGCAATGTTGCGCCTCTTCGTCGGGGAGCAACATTGCGCACTCTATGTCGGGAGCATAAAAACGATGCATCGCTATGCAATTCTACGTTCTTGGTTATCTTTAAAGACAATCATAAACGTAACGGCTACCACCAATGCGTAAGCCGCAAAGATAAACCACGGTGTCGTCCATTCGCCCATTAAAAGCTTGGTTTCCTCACCATCGATAATATATTTTTGCCATGTGCAATAGTGATTAACGATTCTTCCCGCAATCAGTGTACCGATTGTTGCGCCGAGGCCGTTAGTCATAAGCATAAACAAGCCTTGTGCAGATGCACGAACCTTTGCGTCGCACTCCTGGTCGACAAACAAGCCACCCGATACGTTAAAGAAGTCGAATGCCACGCCGTAGACAAGGCAAGAAAGGATGAACAATATCACGCCGGGGAATCCGGGGTCGCCAAGCCCCAAGAAGCCGAATCGTCCAACCCACGCAAACATAGCGATGAGCATAACCGTCTTGATGCCGTAGCGTTTCAAGAAGAACGGAATGAGCAGGATGCAGAGGGCTTCGGCTACTTGCGAGAGCGAAACCAAGAGCGTTGCATTGTTGGCAGCAAACGTGTCTGCATATTCGGTAACTTTCTGGTAGTGTGTGAGAAACGGAGTGGCAAAACCGTTTGTAACTTGCAACGACATGCCGAGGAACATCGAGAAGATGAAGAACAACGCCATTCTTTTTGTCTTGAAAAGACGGAATGCGGTGAAGCCGAGTGTTTCCCAGATTGACTGAGATTCCTTTGGCACGAGTTTGCATTGCGGCATGGTGAAGCAGTATGCAAAGAGCACAATGCTCAAAACGCCTGAAACGAGGAATTGGAAATGAGTGTATTGGAATTTTGCCGCGTTATCGCCGAGTGTAAAGAGGACGCCGTCGGCAAACACCGCGCAGTTGACAAACCACATCGTGGCAATAAAGCCTACGGTGCCGAGCACGCGAATCGGAGGGAAGTCTTTAACCGTGTCGTAGCCGTTTTCTTTCAGCATAACGAATGCTGCCGTGTTCGACAGTGCCAACGTGGGCATGTAGAACGACACGCTGAACGTATAAACTGCGATAAACAGGGCTTTATCCGGGGTTGCCGAGCCTTCGCCAAGCATAAACAAGCCAATCATTCCGGCGCCCGCCAACAGGTGGCAAATGCCTAACAGACGTTGCGGCTGGATAAACTTATCGGCAATAATACCCATAATCGTAGGCATAAATATCGACACTATGCCTTGGATTGCGTAAAACCATGCTATCTCTTCGCCCATACCTGCCTTGCCGAGATAGTTTCCCATTGAGGTCAGATAGGCTCCCCATACAGCGAACTCCAGGAAGTTCATCGCTGCAATTCTCGTTTTTAGATTTTTCATTTCTTTAGATTTTATGTTTGTTTATTTTTGTTTTTTCAATTCAATCACTTTTTTGATTTCCGAAGCGCGCTCGTAGTTCTCGTTGTCGGCGCATTTCTGCATCATTCGACTGAGTTCCTCAATCGAATAGCGCTCCAACGGAAGTTCGACAACATCAACGTCTTCGTCGTCGCTATCGTTGACGTCTTTCTTAAACTGCTCAAGCACGACTCCGGTTGCATCGACAACTTCCGACGATGCGAATATCGGCGCATGGCAGCGCATCGCCAACGCAACGGCGTCGGACGTTCGCGAGTCGATAAGCACTTCGCGGTTGTCGTTATAGGTGTCGCGCATGCAGATTTCCGAATAGAATATGCCGCGCTCAAACTTGTAAATCATCACGTTTTCTATCCGAATGCCGAACGCTTTGAGCGACGAGATAAACATATCGTGAGCCAACGGGCGCGGCATCTCCACATGCTTCAGCGCTACCAAGATTGACTGCGCTTCTGCTTGCCCGACAATGACCGGTATCGTCTTGTCGCCTTCGGCTTCGGTTAGCAGCAAAGCGTAGGCGTCGGTCGTTACAGCGTTTGCCGAAACGCCCGTCACCTTCATCCTGATTCTTTCGTTGTCGTTCATAGTCCCCACTCTATTTTATTTTATCTTTTGTCCGGTGATGACGCCACTGCCATAACACAAATGCCCTGCGGCATCGTAAATCACGGCGAACTGTCCGGGAGCGATACCCTGAACCTTATTCTCTGACTCAATGACATACTCTCGCTCGCCCAACCACGTCAATTTCGCCTTGAAAAACTCCGGGCTGTGACGATTCTTAAACACAATATCGACCGGGTCGGTAACACCCTGCCAAGGATTGCCCGAGATGAAGTGCATCTCGTCGATATGGATGGTTTTGCCGTACTGCTTATCAGTGTCGTAGCCGCGGCTGACGTATATCACGTTGTCGTTTACGTTCTTCTTGACCACATACCACGGACCGCCGCTCAAGCCCAAGCCCTTGCGCTGACCGATGGTGTGAAACCAAAATCCGCGATGCTCACCGATTTTGTGTCCTGTCTCGATTTCGATGATATTGCCTCGCTTTTCGCCGAGATGACGTCGAATAAAATCGTTATAGTTGATTTTGCCCAAGAAGCAAATACCTTGACTGTCTTTACGTTGCGCGTTAGGCAAATGCGCCTCCAAGGCTATTCGACGCACCTCACTCTTAGGCAATTCGCCAATCGGGAACATCAGATGCTGCAACTGCTTGCCACTGATTTGCGCCAGGAAGTCGGTTTGGTCCTTAACGCGGTCGCACGCCGTTGCCAAATATTTCGTGCCGTCGACGAAAGCGGTGGTCGCATAGTGTCCCGTCGCGGTCATTTCGAAAGCGTTGCCCCAACGCTGCTCGAAAAAGCCGAACTTTATCATCTTGTTGCACATCATATCGGGATTCGGAGTAAGCCCCTCGCGCACCGTGCGCAGAGCATATTCCATCACGTTGTCCCAATACTCCTGATGGAGCGAGACAACCTCGAGAGGCAACCCGTAGCGATGCGCAATTGCCGTACACATTTCAATATCTTCCTCAGCGGAGCAATCGCCCTCGTCGTTGTCCATACCGATGCGGATATAGAACAGAGTCAAATCGTGCCCCTGCTCAACCAAACGGTGGACAACAACGGCGCTATCCACGCCGCCCGATATCAATACTGCTATTCTCATTATATCGTGGTCAATTCATTCAAATTATTCTTGTTGGCAATATAGAGCGTCAGCAGATAGTCGACCGACACCTTGCCCGGTCCCGCCAAGACGATGAAGAAAAACATTCCCATAAACATCAGCGGAACATATCCTAACGGCATACTCGCAAACACTACCGATTGCGTCGCGCCGTCGCACAGCATTTCCGACATTTCGCCCTGAAGCAACACCGCTTCGGCTATTATCATCGAAATCATCGGAGGCACTGCTGCCAAACGCGTAAAAAAGCCGAACACTATCAAAATCGGGAAAACCAACTCGACGATAATCATCAACGTCAGCACCGTTACACTCGACATTCCCCACATCTCGGGAAACACCGTCACGAAATAGTCGTAGTCGACCATCTGGCGAATGCCGAACTGCAAGAACAGCAATCCCGCAAACAGCCGCATAAACAATCGTGCCAAATTACCGTAAGAACGATAAGCACCGACGATAAACAATTTTCTGAGTTTACGATTCATTTCCGATTACTATTACGATTAAACGCCCAATGTGTTAGCCAGTCGCGCCATAATGGTCAGCAACTGCTCATCCGTAGGAAATTTAGTTACAATCTTGCGCACCTTGTCGAGCACATAGACCGCCGGAACAACACGCGTATCAAACACGGCATCGACATTCGACACCTCTGCCACATACCAATTCGGCTCGTCGCCCGAGCGGCTCGACGTCGACTTGTCGTAGACCGAAATGATGCTCACCGCGCCGTTTTCCACCAAGCGCTGCGTAGCCAGATCGGCACTCAAGCGAATCTTCAGGAAGTTCGTATCGAAATTGCCCTCAACGTTGACAATCAGGATGATACAATCCGACGACAAGTCTTCAATAGCCACCTGACGGTCGCTGCTGCGAAGCGTGAGTCCGCCGACTGTTACACCCTTGCGAGAACTTTTGAGCGCACTGACGCGTTGCTCAATCACCCGACGACGTTGAGCATCGACAGCCTTGCATTTCACCAATTCCGCGCCGAAAATCTGATAGACATCGTCGCTGCAATACTGCGAGCGCGGGTCGTAGACCAACACCTCGAGAGCATCCAGCAGCAGCTGCAAGTTGCTCGAATTCTTCTGAATACGATTGACAAACTTCGCCACCGCCTTCTCCACCTCTGGCACATCAGCGACGGCAAACATCGACAGATAGTCGGTAAACGCATCGGCGAAAGCCTGACGGTCAGAAATCGCCGTTTTTTCCAAATCGACATTATCCCACAGATGTTCAATCATATAATCAGCGCGCAGGTTCGGCTTAGTCAACCGCTCCGGCACCTCCGGGTATTCCATCAATCGCGTTGCATTTTGGCACACAGCCAACCCGGGCAACAGCGACAGCATTACGATTACTACAAATTTCAGTGCATTCCTTTTCATAATTGCAAATGTACAGCAAATCGCCCGAACAAACAAACCAAAAACCGCATTTTTCTTCACCAAATATTCCAATAAGAAGTGCAACGGCCTTAGCCCACTCTCCATCGCAGGGGAAAGTGGTGTGCTCAACGGGGGCGCACAAGCCCCCGTTGAGCACACCACTGAGGATGGAATTTTTTAGCGGATAATGCCTGCAACACAAAAAAAGGAGACTGAAGTCTCCTCAAGATTAAGTAACTTTGTGTTGCTCATATGAAATATCATCACTTAACCTCGGAG